>JAJRQP010000280.1 GCA_024280195.1 Bacteroidota bacterium
CTTGTGATGTTCCCAAGTTGATTTCCTCTTCCAATTCAGCAATTTCCTCTTTTACTTTATCGAAGACATCTTTTCTATTGTCCCATTCAAAGCCAATTCCTTTTACTTTTTCTTGAATTCTGGCAGCTTTCACTAATGATGGAAGTGATTTTGGAACTCCTTCTAGAACAGATTTTCTTCCTTCTTTCAATTTTAGTTTTTCCCAATTGGCTTTTACCTCCTCTTCCGTTTCAGCAATTGTATCACTGTATATATGTGGATGTCTATAAACTAATTTGTCGCAAATAGCATTGAGAACAGAACTCACATCAAATGCATTTTTCTCTTCTCCAATTTTGCAATAAAAAACCATGTGCAAGAAGAGGTCTCCAATTTCCCCTTCTAAACTCTTAAGGTCATTATCAATTATTGCATCAGCTAATTCATAGGTTTCTTCAATGGTTAAATGCCTTAAAGATGCTAAGGTTTGTTTTTTATCCCACGGACATTTTTCACGTAAATCATCCATGATGTCTAATAATCTTTGAAATGCAATTAACCTTTTGTCCATAAGTTTTTTTTGTAAAATTAATAATTCTCTCTTTTCCGACTGCTTTTATTAAATTTGCATTCGTGAAATTAATCTTATTCTTCATATTTGGTGTATTTGCTGTACATTCTCAAACAGAGAATGACATCTGGATTGATGGAAGGGTAAAACTTGGTTTTTTAGCAGCCCATAGTAGTATTATGGGGCATTTGGCAAAAGAGCATGCAGTCGGTGGAGAATTGAGTGTTTTGCTGCAAACGAAAGGGAAGAAAAATTGGCATACTGCTTATAATTATCCTACAATTAGTTTAACTGCATTTTACACAACCGTTGGGAATAGAGAAGTGTTAGGAAGCTACGGAGGTTTTTTTGGTTCATTAAATTTACCCTTGGTAAAAAGAAAACATTATTGTTTTTCTGCAAAAGTTGGAGCTGGATTAGGTTATACCAATAAGGTGTATAATTCTGAAACCAATATTTTGAATGTTGCTGTTAGTACTCACTTTAATGCAAGGGTTACTATGGGGATTGATAATCGATTCACATTTGGCAATCATAGTTATACACTTGGTATTGACGCTTCTCATTTTTCTAATTCAGCAGTTAAAGTACCTAATTTGGGTATTAATATGCCATTTATTAGTGCAGGTTATGGTTATAGAATTCATAAGAATGAGGATACAATTCAAGTAGAAAGTAAACAGAATAAATACTGGGAATTTGGAGCTTTTGGAATTTTGTCAGTTAAAGAAGTTTTTCCAACTGGAGGAAGAAAATATCCGGTATTTGGATTAAATTTAATGGGAAGAAGGTTTTTTGGTCCAAAAGCGGGTATGGAAGTTTCGGTTGATTTTATTTCTAAACAGATCATTAAAATTTATCAAGATGATGTGAATAAAACTCAATTGGAAATTTTGCAAATAGGTGCTTTTGTTGGTTTTATTCTACCGTTCGATAAATTACATTTGATTACCGGAATGGGCGTTTACATTAAAGATAAATATCAGCCAGAGGATGCTTTTTATCATAGAGTAGGGATGAGGTATGTATTGAAGAATGGAATAAATTTGAATTTAGTGTTAAAGTCTCATTGGGCAAGGGCGGATTATACGGAGTTTGGAATAGCATATACATTTAGGCGATGAAGTATTTTGTAATCATATCGATGTTGGTTGTTCTTTCGTGTAAGAAAACGGAAGATCGTTCTTGTTTTAAAGCATACGGAGGACTCGTTACAAAAGAATTGAATCTTTCAGATTTTGAAAAAGTATATATGGGGCCTCATTTGAAATACGAGTTGGTTCAAGACACGGTAAATAAGGTGTTGTTGATTGGTGGAAAGAACTTGCTCAACTTCATTGAAACAGATGTTGAAAGTGGTAAATTGTCTGTCAGAAACAATAATAAGTGTAATTTTTTAAGGTCTTATGATAAGAAAGTAACTGCTGTTATTCATTTCAAAAAACTCATCAACATTGAATTTGAAGGAACAGAGAAAGTAACTTGCCGAAACCAATTGCAATCAGATTATTTCACTCTTTCGATAAGAGATGGAGCTGGAGAATTTAACCTGAACTTAAATGCAATTTCATTGAATATTGACGTTTCACATGGTTGGGGAAATTTTGTTGCGAGTGGAAATGTGAATTATTTAAGAGTAAACGCTCAAAGTAATGGTTATGGGAGTACTTATCAAATGAATGTAAGTGATTCTTTGCATGTTATTTCAAATTCTTCAGAATTATTAAAAGTGAATACCTCGAATTGTCAATTTAGAGGGCAAACTCATCAAAATGGCGACATCTGGTATATTGGAACTCCAACAGTGCTTGAATTTAACAAGTACGGTGATGGTGATCTATTCAATAAGAATTAGTAATTTTATATAAAAACAAACAGCATGAAATTAGTACTTATTTCAATCGGTTTATTGGCATTAGCATTTGCAGGAATTGCCATAAAAATTTGGGCAAAGAAGGATGGTAAGTTTGCAGGAACTTGTGCCAGTAATAATCCAGTTTTGCAAGAAGAAGGTGCTGCTTGTGGTCTTTGTGGCGCACAACCAGAAGAAATGTGCAAGAATTAGTTAGAGACTATAAAGTCTTTGTGACTTCGCTACCTTTTGAACATAAGAAAGAGCAAGATCTAATTGTTCTTGTCTTGTAAGGTGTGAATTATCAATAAGGATAGCGTCTTTAGCTTGTTTTAGAGGACTTTCTTCTCTGTTACTATCAATGAAGTCGCGTTGAGTTAGATTCTTTTCGACGGCTTCTTTAGTTGTCTCCATTCCTTTGTTGATCATTTCTTGAAAACGCCTTTCCGTTCTGATATCAATATTTGCGGTAATGAATAATTTTAATTCAGCATTTGGGAATACAACTGTTCCAATGTCTCTACCGTCCATTATCACTCCTCCTTTTTCTCCCATTTTTCGTTGTTCTTCAACTAGCTTAATTCTAACCTCTTTTATTCTTGCTATTTGAGAAACGAAAGTAGATACAACAGGTGTACGAATTTCACTTTCAACATTGATGTTATTCAGAAATAACTCAGGAGTTTTTGTGTCATTCAATTCAAAATGAAGTTCAATTGATGGTAATTCTTTTAAAAGGCCATTAATATCAATGTCATTATTTGAGATTAAATTATTTTGCAATGCAAATAATGTTACGCCCCTGTACATTGCTCCAGAATCAACAAATAAATATCCCAATTGATTGGCTAGTTCTTTTGCAAGTGTACTTTTTCCGCAAGAAGAGAATCCGTCAATGGCTATTGTAATCTGTCTTTTCATAATTGCAAAGATAATGGATTTTGAGCATAAAAAAAAGGCGCTTCAAAAATGAAGCGCCTTTTAGTATTTTTTTTCTACTTATTAAAAGTGGAGAGTAATTCTTAAGTTAGCAGCTGGTCCGAAAACACCGTTGATGTCATCAGAATCAATTCCAAAGCTAGACATTTTCGTAGTTTCGATATCTTGTGTTCCAATAGCTACACCATCAGTAGATTCAGTACTCATTGTACCTGCACCTGTTGAAGAGAAACCTAATCCCCATCCAAACTCACCACCTACAGCTAATCTTGGCAATACGAAGTATTCAGCCCCGATAAAACCTCTCAATCCAAATCCAAAAGTTGTTCCAGACTTGTTTTCAAGAACACGAGCATCAAATCCGTAAGAATCAACTACCATGTTTGCACCAAAGTTAGAAGTGATACCTGCTACGTTATTATCAGCAGCAACAATTGCATTACCATAAGTGTACGTTTCTTTTGTAGAAGCAATACTAAATCCTAATTCAGCACCGTAGAAACCCTGAAGACGTCCAAAACCTCTTCTTTTTTCCATACCTACAGCAAGACCGATGTTTGTGTTCCCCATCTTGTAAGTGTCTTCAACCTCAGTTGCTAACGCTGGGTAAACAGGAGCAGTTGCACCAGTTTGTCCAATCATCGCACTACCTTTGTTAGAACCGAATCCAATTCTTAAAGATGCTCTGTATGCAGTTTCTGCATCTACAAAGTACTTTCCAGTAATTGTTTGATTGTTTGTTAAGTAATTCCATGTTGGAGCAGCATTAGCAGCTGTCTTCCCGAAGAAGTTACCGAAATAATTTAAAAATGGTGTAGCGTCAATGCTAATTGCGTAATCACCAGCTTCTGGCAAGTAAGCTTCACCTTTCTTAGATGTTAAATCTTGAGCAAAAAGAGAAGTACTTCCTAGTACTACCGCTACTGCTAAAATTGACTTTTTCATAAAAATTTAATTTTTGGTTTATGTAAAGATACTCATCTTTTTTGGAAAGGTTTCAAAAAAAAAGTACACATTTTATGGTTAATAACGTTAAATATTTGTTAACGCTAGTAAAATCAGGGGGTTACTAGTGTTTCCATTTTGATAAATTTGTTGATAAAGTTATCATATGGTTGTACCCAGCTCTCGAATAAATGACAAATCCGTAGTCTAAACTGAATTTAGAAAAGTGAAATCCAGTTCCAAAAGAGAAACCTGCAATGCCAGGGCGTGATGCTAGTGCTAGTTCCTTTCTTCTGTAATAATCAAAACCAACTCTTATGTTAATGTTTTTGGAAACAATGACTTCTAGTTGATAGGTAAAGTGATTTGCCAGTTTCTCAAAGAACCCTGCTCTTTTAACAGGAATTGTATCACCAGTTAAAGGGTCTACTGTTGGTTTTAAATTAGGGTCTTGATAGGTAATGTCCCATTTGTTTAAGTGATGAGCTAATAGTGACATCCTAAAAGGTGCATGTTTTAACTTATATGAAGTTGCCATTTGGAGTTCAATAGGTAGAAGAGATTTGTTTCCTTTTACATAGCTCTTGAATTCGTATCCAATATTCTTTGCTAATAAAGTGACTAAAAATTCTTTGTCCTTATTATAATAGGTTCCTGCGAAATCAACAGAAGCGCCAAACGCATTGTAAATTTCTAATTGTGAATATAAAAAGTTGATGTCTGCGCCGATAGATAACCGTTCGTTAATCTGCTTACCTATTGCGCCTCCGAGAATTAATTCTATTGGTCTAAATGTTCCTTCATTGACCCCTGCAATGTTGGTTCTTTGCATTTTGCCATAATTCACATATTTAATGTAAGCTGCTAATGTCCCGATGTTTTTGGTATTTATTCCGTAAGAAAGCATTCCATAGTTCGTTCTTCCTGCAAGAAATGAAGAACTAAAACTCATGACCTTGTGCATTTCGGGATTTAGCAATGATGGATTACTAACCCCCATGTTAATGTCTCTGTCCATGATGGAAATAAAATCTCCTCCTAATCCTGCAGAACGAGCATTATATGAAAGGTCTAAAAGTTGAAAAGACGTCGTTCCTCCAGTTTGTCCAAGTCCAATAGAGCTTGTAAGAATAAGTATTGATAGAAGAAATGTTTTCATTGTTAGTTTTAACGCAAAGTAGTCTTACTTATTATATATTATACTCTCTTTCCTAATTCAATAACTTCGAGGTCGTGAATTTTATCTTTTGTAATGGAGAATCGAAGGATGGTTTTAACTTGATGGAATCCTTTGTAACCACATGCTCCAGGATTCATCCATAGCATATCGAAATGAGGGTCCATTTTTACGAGGCAGATGTGGGAATGCCCGCAAATAAATAAATTGGGTGCTTTTTGCAAAAGTCGTTCATTTGCTTTTTGATAATACTTACCTGGTTTGCCAGCAATATGGGTAATTAGTACGTTCACATTCTCACACGTAAATTCTTCAAACTCATTAAACTCACTTCTTAATTCTGCTCCATCAATATTCCCATAAACTGCACGTAGTGGTTTGAATTTCTTTAATTCATCAGTAATTTCCACTGTGCCAATATCTCCGGCATGCCAAATTTCATCAACGTTTTTGAAATATTCATAGATTTTAGGATCAATATATCCATGTGTGTCAGAAAGCAATCCTATTCTTTTCATGCACTTCTTTTTTGAATGAATTCAAATAGTAGCATATTAGAAACAAGTAGTGTGAAGCTGTACAAAATGTCTTCATAAGGTATCGTTCCAATTCTCCCAGCAACTTTTTGAGCTTCATTGTACCAAACGACAGGTTCGTCAGTTATTGCCCCTGTGAGGACACCATTCATGATGAAGAAAGGTAGAAGAGAAATGATAAATGCGAGTGGAATTTTGCTGTAATCTTTCTGTAGAATTAACCAGCTTAAGACGATAGATGATGTAATAATCACACTTAAAGTATAATAACCAGTTTCTCCAAAAGTACTAATGAGTATAGCGTAGAGAGGTATAGCAAAAAAGAAAATTCGATTAAGTAGGGTTAATTGATACTTTCTGAAGTAATATTTTACAACTTCATAGATAAATGTACAAGCAAAAGGAATGATGATAAAGAAGAGAATTTCTTCGATAGGTAAATTAAAAACTTTAATTCCTGTGATATAATCTTCATTAAATCCCCAGAATCCCCATTCTGTGAATAGTGAATCCCAGATTAAAAAAGGAATTGCAATTATTAATGCAGAAAGAAATGCATTCTTCCATGACTTGAAATAATGAACTTTGCTTTCAAAACTTAAAACGATGGGAAAGAATAAGGTTGCAAAATCAATGAAAAAATAAGTCCACTTCATTCTGTCCAATATTTTTTAGGAACATAAAGCAACCCGAAGCATTTTCCATCTTCTTTTTCTGACTTTTCGTGATGAACACGATGCGCTTTTTTAACAGCATCAAAATAGTTGCCTTTTGCATTGTCAAGCCAATTAAATCGTCGGTGAATCAGTACTTCGTGGAATAGGAAATACATGATACCATAAAGAGCAATACCAAAACCTATTCCTATAGATAGAATGGATCCAAAAATAAATCCGAGCATAATGCATTGCCACGATGGAATAGCAAAAATGAGAAAAAACCAATCATTCTTTTGAAAAAACTTACCCGTAGGTTGATGGTGATCACGATGAACAGACCAAAGTGCTCCATGCATGAGGTATTTGTGCGCCGACCATGCAATTAATTCCATGCAAAGAAATGCTCCAATAAAACCTATGGCAAATATCATATTGTAAAATTAAGAATTAAGAAGTGAGAACATGGTTAAAAGTCTTATAACTTTAAATCAAATTCAAAGAATTCTTAATATAAGATTTTGCATAGAGCATTGCTTTCATTCTATCAGACACACGAATTCGCCCCTGCATTAATTCTTCGGATGATTTGTTTTTGATCTTCTTTAGCAGAGAAGTGTAATAAACATAACTTACGTATACTCCTAGTCTTGAGGATTTAGGCAACTCTTTTATTCCTTTTAATGCTTCGTTAAATTCTTGCTCAATTTCTTGCTCAATTTCTTTTTTGTCTTTTGAAGTTAAATTCTCAGTATCAACATCAGGGAAATAAATTCTTCCTAAATCATTGACATCACTTTTTAAATCACGCAAGAAATTAATTTTTTGAAATGCAGAACCGAGTTTCATAGCAGATGGTTTGAGTCGCTGGTATTCTTTTTCATCGCCATAAACAAAAACTTTTAAGCACATTAAACCCACGACCTTTGCAGAGCCAAGAATATAGTTGTCGTATTTTTCTTGATTGTAGTCAACAGGATTTAGATCCATCTCCATGCTTATGAAGAATTGCTCAATCAGTTGTAAGTCAATTTGATATTTGTTGACCGTTGCTTGAAGTGAATTCAAAATAGGGTTTAATGATATTCCTCGTTTGATGGCGTTATAAGTGGCTTCTTTAAATTCAGCAAGTAATTCTTTCTTATCGTAATCGTGAAAGGTGTCAACTATTTCATCAGCAAAACGAACCAGTCCATATATTGCGTGAATGTCATTTCTGATTTTTTTATCCAAGCATTTTACCCCAGCATAGAAAGATGTACTATACGATTTGGTTATTCGTCTAGATGCATCGTAGCAATATGAGTCATAGATGGATTTCATAATTCAGCAATCAGTTGGTTGGCAACAATCTTCCCTGAAATTAAAGCGGGAGGAATGCCGGGTCCGGGAACCGTTAGTTGACCACAAAAGTACAGATTTTTTAGCTTTGATTTTATCTTAGGTTTTAAATTTGCTGTTTGCATTAAGGTATTTGCCAATCCATATGCATTTCCTTTGTAAGAATTATAGGTGTTTTTAAAGTCTTCGATGCAGAATGAATTCTCGTAGATTAGATGTTCAAAAATCGATTCTTCGCAATGCTTTTCGAGACGATTTAATACAATTCTTTTGTATTTTTCACGCATTTCAGCAGTGTCTTCAAGATTAGGGGCAATGGGAATAAGAATCATTAAGTTTTCGCAACCATCAGGTGCAACATTGCTATCCGTTTTTGAAGGAGCACAAACATAAAACAAAGGTTTTGTTGGCCATGTTGGGTCGTCGTAAATTTCCTTGCCATGTTCTTCGAGTAGTTCGTCAAAGAAAAGATTGTGGTGTTGTAACTTTTTTATTCTCTTATTTACACCTAAATAGAAAATCAATGAACTTGGCGCCATTTTACGTTTGTCCCAGTATTTCTCACTGTACTTACGAAATTTTTTAGGCAATAAATGTTGTTCAACGTGATGGTAGTCTGCACCGCCAATTATCGCGTCAAAAGAATGTTGCTCACCATTAATCTCCATTCCAGTTACAGAAGATTTGTTGGTAATTATGTGGTTTACAGTTTGTTTGTAGTGAAATTTTGCTCCAAATTTCTTCGCTGCTTTTTCAAGACCTTGAGCCAATGCATTCATTCCTCCTTCAGGATACCAAGTTCCTAATTCTAAATCGGCATAGTTCATCAGTGTGTACATTGCTGGGATTTTACTCGGTCTTTCTCCTAGAAATAATACAGGAAAGTTAAGGATGTCTCGTGCTTTTTTAGAAGAGAATCGTTTTGAAATGTCCTTTTCTACAGATTTAAAAATGTCTAATTTAATAGCGTTAGAAAGAATGTCTTTTCGAAAAAATTCGGATATTTTTAATCCTGGATTCTCGATAAATGACCCCATTGATACTTCATACTTTATTTTTGCATCCGCTAGAAACTGTTCTAATTTTTCTCCACCTTTTTCTTCAAAGGAATCGAATAGTTGAACCAATTCTGCATGTTTCTCAGGAATGTGTGTTGAAGTGAAATCCTCCCAAAAAACTTGATAAGCAGGATCTAATCGTGTCAGTGAGAAATAATCTTCGCGTTTTTCCCCAAGATCTGCAAATAAGCGATCAACAACCTCTGGCATCCAATACCAAGATGGGCCCATGTCAAAAGTAAAACCTTCAGCTGAGAAAAATTGTGAACGACCACCAGGCATAGTATTTTTTTCAAAAACATGAACTTCAAGACCTGCTTTTGCAAGAAAACATGCAGCAGATAGACTTGAAAGACCCGCACCGATAATCCCAATTTTTTTCATCATGCTAAAATACTTAGTTTTCTTAAATAGTTAACAGTTTAGAGTCTATATTAATTAAGAACTTCTTTTAACTTTGTTTTGACTATGCCTAGAATAATTAAAACTTTTAAGGAGAGAAAAACAACTGATATGCGATTGAAAATGTTTATGGCCTTTTCTGTATTGTGGTTTTTATTCTTTAGCTGTATCGCATCTTTTAGTTTTTCGATTATTAGTTTTTTAGTTATTGCATCTGTAATTGTATTTATTGAGTATCGTAAAAGAAGATATTTTATATATCATTATGAATTTCAAGGCCGCGTGTTATATGTTGAATACAGAAAAGGAAAACAAAAGTTGAAACACACAATTCCCTTAGAAGAATTGACGATAGAAATTAGTAGTGAGTTTAGTTTAAATAGAGGAGGTTATAATATAGATAAAACAATTGTTCTAAGATGGAATAGTTATAGAATTGAGCAAGTGGTAAGGGATGATTGGAGTTGTAATGCAATGTTATTTCTTGTAAAAACATTCTATGATGCAATTCATTGGGATAATTGTAATCGTATTAAATAATACTTCAGTAAGTAAAATCAACTATCTTTATCCTCAGTATAATTTCTCTATGAAGAAAAAGAAAATCAACGATTGGATTAAAAAGCGACAGGAACATCTAAAAAAGATAAATCCTGAAGAGATTTTTGATGGGATTAGACAAGGCGATAGAGTCGCATTGAGTTCTGGAATTACTTTGGTAGAAAGTCAAAACCCAGAACATCGACAAGATGCAAACGATTTAGTTCAACGTTGTTTGAAAATTAGTGGTAATTCTATACGTATTGGTGTTACTGGTGTTCCAGGAGTAGGTAAATCTACGTTTATAGAATCTTTCGGCAAGGTTCTCATTGAGAAAGGGCATCAATTGGCGGTACTTGCTGTCGATCCTACCAGTTCTATTTCTGGAGGGTCCATTCTGGGAGACAAGACAAGAATGCACGAATTGTCGGTTAATGAGAGTGCTTTTATTCGTCCTTCTCCTGCGGGAGATACCTTAGGTGGTGTTGCTAGAAAAACGAGAGAAACGATTATTCTTTGTGAAGCAGCTGGATTCGATGTGATCCTCATTGAAACAGTTGGTGTTGGGCAATCTGAAACGGTTGTGAAGTCAATGGTTGATTTCTTCTTATTACTCATGCTTTCTGGAGCAGGAGATGAGTTGCAAGGAATTAAAAAAGGCATCATGGAAATGGCAGATGCGCTTGTTATTACAAAGGCCGATGGTGACAATGTCAAAAAATCAAAGATGGCGGCTAGAGAATACAAAAATGCCATGCATTTGTTTCCTCCGAATGAAAATGAATGGATTCCACAAGTGGCAACTTGTAGTTCTTACGCCAACGAAGGAGTTGATGATGTTTGGGAAGTAATAACATCTTTTCAGAATCAAATAAAATTGAATGGCTATTTCGAAAAAACACGACACGAGCAAGATAAAAAATGGTTATCGGAAACCTTAAAAGAAATGTTACTCAATGACTTTTTCTCCGATGCTAAAATGTTAGAAGAATTAAAAAGAATGCAAAACATAGTTGCAAAGGGAGAATTATCTTCTTTTCAAGCAGCAGAAATAATATATCAATTGTATAAAAATGACGGAAGAATTTAAAATAAAAGGAGAGTACATCGAACTCATTCAACTCTTGAAAGCAACTGGCATTGCTCAAACAGGAGGTCATGCGAAAATGATTGTAGAAGATGAAGTCGTTTTTAGAAATGGAGAATTAGAAACACGAAAAAGAGCAAAGTTAGTAGTCGGCGATGTGATTGAAATTGAAGATAATCGAATTACTTTGGTTTAGTCGTATCTGTCTAATGATTCGGAGCGAGAGTCCTACTTCTTCATTTTTCGGTTCAAGATTCAAAATTTATTATTCAAAATAACATCCTCAAAAATATTAAATATTGAATGAAAAATACTGAATGAAAAAGTAATTCGTTCTTACTTCGAAATGCTATCGAGTAGTCGAGCTGTCGAATAGCAAAGCGGTCAAGCAGTCGTTTTTTTTTTAAAACAACCCCTGCACTTCTTCCTTCAAAACATCAACAGCGATTTCTGTGGGAAGCGTTCCAACTTCAGCGCAAATCTCAAAAATCTTACCTGATAGATCCATTGCGTTCGATGTCGCATCCATTTGCTTCCCGGCTAAATTGATGATTTTTACTGTTTCTTCTTTCGATTTTTTAACTAAGTTCCAAGACGCTGGCGAAATATACATTTGCTGAGCAATGTTATGTTCGTATTCTTCTCTGATTGATTCTAACAACTTCACCTGAAAAGCAGCAGAAGGCAAACCCGGATTGTTCAATCGCATCACTAAACTATTCGGATGGATTCTTTCTAAAAATAGTATAGCTCTTTGGTAAGCATCAACTCTGTGAGGCAAGAAAAACTTTTGTCGTTCTCTTTTTAATTCAATATTAGATGAAAGAAGTTCTTTTTCGTATGTTTTTCTCATAAAAAAGATGGCAGTCAATAAAACTGCTCCTGCCGGTATTACAACTAAGGCTATTTGAAAAAGATATTCCATTTTATTTGTTTTTTCTTACAAATATAGAATTCTTCATTCGAAAAAAGTAACAAGTTAATTTTCTTTGAGTTTAAAATGATTTTAAATAATAGGAATTCTTACCGCTTTTCCTTTTCTTTGAACATTAACAACTAATAAAAATAGAAGAGTATGCCGATAAGAATGGTCAAAGATCCAGGAGGGAATAAGCCTAAAAGAAAAATAAGAACGAGAAATCAATCTAATTTTAAAGGTGGAGGTGGTTCCGGAATTGGTGGATTAGTAGGAGGGTTGTTGCCTTCTTTATTACCAATGCTGATGAAAAAACCAAAGTTGCTTATTATTGCAGCAATTGGTATTGGTGCTTATATGTTTTTTGGGAAAGGTTGTTCTAGCTCCAATTCAGGAGGAGGAATTGCTGATATCGTGAATCAATTTAGTACTGGAGGTAATTTTGATAAAGAAGTGTATGAATCAACAGAGATTTATGAGCCATTGGCAGATAACGTAAAGAATCCTCTACCAGAAAAAGTTTCGTTGCTGCAATACGCTCCAAAAAGATTAAATCAAGGACAACAAGGTTCTTGCGTTGCTTGGGCAAGTGCTTATGCTGCAAGAACGATTTTAGAAGCGCAAAGAACAGGTAAAGATCCGAACTCTGTGAGTTTTAGTCCTTCATTTATGTACAACCAAATTAGTTTGGATAAAAGAACTTGTCAAGGTTCGTACATCAAATTAGCAATGGATAACATGATGGGAATTGGTGCTGTGCCGTTCAATGATTTTAAATACGATGATAGAACGTGTAGTACTGAGCCAAGTCAACAATTAAAGGCAAAAGCACAAGCCTATAAAATTAAAGGTTTTCAGCGTTTAACAGAAGAAGATAATACCTACGCAGCTAGAGAAATGTTATCAATGAAGCAAAATCTTGCAAAAGGTTCTCCAGTCATTATTGGAATGATGGTCGGAGGTTCTTTTATGCGTGATATGGCTGGACGTGAAGTTTGGATTCCAACGAATGCAGATTATGACCAGCGAGGATTTGGAGGTCATGCAATGTGTGTGATTGGTTACGATGATTACAAAGAAGGTGGTGCGTTCCAAATTATGAATAGTTGGGGTACAGATTGGGGAGTTGATGGAGTTGGATGGGTTCGATATACGGATTTTAAAGCGTTTAACATTGAATCTTATGGTTTGTATCCGATGGGTAATGCAGATAATAAAGCAGTGTCAGAATTTAAAGGGAGCTTTGGTTTAGAACTGAATAATGGAAAGAAAACAATTACTTTGGAAAGAAAGAATGATTTCTATTTTGAAACTGTTTCAAAAGTAAATCCAGCAGATTTATTTAAAGTTGAATTCACGAATAATATGGAATGTTATACCTACATCTTTGCACAAGAATTAAATATGACAAGCACAGTTCTCTTTCCATACACTCCAAAACATTCTCCATACATGGGAATCACAGGAACAAGATTATTTCCTCGTGACTACTCTATGCAATCTGACGGGAAAGGTGGAGTCGATAAAATCGCAGTTGTCATCACAAAACGACCAATTGATTTTAATGCTTTGAATGATAGAATTTCAAATGCGTCTGGATCTTCATTTGAGGAGAAGGTGAAAAATGTGCTTTCTGGAGAACTAGAATCTAACATTCGTTACTCGGGAAGTAACATTATTAATTTTTCTACGTCTACTTCAAAAGACAAGAGCGTTGCTTTTGTAATCGGAGTAAAGAAATAGAAGATGAAGAAGAGTTTTTCGGTAGAATATAGCCAGTTCAATCATTGGAGTGAACTGGAAAAAGTTGACCAATCATTAGTAGAGTCTGCGAATGAAGTAATGGAGAATGCGTATGCACCTTACAGTAAGTTTAGTGTTGGTGCGGCAGCAATTCTTTCTAATGGAGAAGTAGTAAAAGGAAGTAATCAAGAAAATATTGCTTACCCTTCTGGGTTATGTGCAGAAAGAGTTGCTTTATTCTATGCTGGTGCAAATTTTCCGAATGAATCCATTGATACACTTTGCATAGTCGCAAAAGGCGATTTAGTTCCTGTTGAGACAATTCTTTCTCCTTGCGGGAGTTGCCGACAAGTAATGGTAGAATCAGAGAAGAGACAGAATAAACCGTATAGAATTATCTTAGTGAGCCAAAATGGTTCTGCAATTGTTTTCAATTCTGCGGTTGATTTATTACCTCTAGCATTTGGTGTATGAAACTAACACTCATCTACTTTAGTAGTCTTTTTATCGTTCTTGCTAGCTGCGGATCAGTGAAAGATAAGGTAGAGGAGCATTTTGATGCGAGGTTAATCGTTTCAGATTCATCAAAAGTTGAACTTTATTCTTATAATGAACTGGACACCTCCGTGCTAATTATGGAATATCAATACTTCAAATTTGATTCCATTACCTCGAAAGGATCTTTGCCCTATCATGATTCTGTTAATCAACTTGTTGTCAGTTTTATTGAAAGTATAACATCATTTGAATCCTTTGATACAACAGCTAAAATTTCCACAACTTTTTTTGATAATGCTTTGATGAAATTTGCAGATTATTATCGATCCGATGTTTATGAAGGAGATGCACCAGTGTGGTATTTTGAATCTTCCTCGACTATTGAGAATGACTTTGTTCGTTTTTCTCAAATTTCTAATTGGACTTGGGCTTACACAGGTGGTGCGCATGGGAATGGTTTTAGCGCTTATCAACAAGTTGATAAAACAACAGGAAAAGAATTAATTTTAGACGATTTTATTTCAAATATCCAAGAACTCACAACAATCGTAGATACCATTTTTAGAAAAGAAAATGAATTGACTTTTAAATCCAATTTGGAAGAGGAAGGTTATTGGTTTGATGATGGTTTATTTAAATTGAATGAGAATTTTTTATTTGAAGAAGGGAAGATGATTTTTGTGTATAATGCTTATGAAATAGCTCCATATTCTGCTGGTTCTATTACAATTGAAGTCCCTTTAAAAAAGATTAGTCACTTATTAAAAACGAAGCTTTCTTATAAAGAGAATTAGTGAATGAAATTTTAGGCAATAATCAATTAAGAATTTTATATATTTGCCTTTACATTAAAATTGAATTAAAATGGCGACAAAGGCAGCAAAGAAACCAGTAAAAGCAAAGAAGAAAGCTACATCAGCTGGAAAGCCTAAGTTTTCGAAAGAAACTTATATCAAATGGTATAAAGATATGCTACTCATTCGTAAGTTCGAAGAGAAGACAGGGCAACTTTATATTCAACAAAAATTTGGTGGTTTTTGCCACCTATATATCGGACAAGAAGCAATTGTTGCCGGAACGGTTAGTGGAAGTAAGAAAGGTGACAAACACATGACAGCATACAGAAGCCATGGACATCCTATTGCTTTAGGAACTGATCCTCGTGTTTTAATGGCAGAACTTTATGGTAGAACAACTGGTTGCTCAAAAGGTAAAGGTGGTTCTATGCACTTCTTTGATAAAGAAGTTGGTTTCATGGGAGGTCACGGAATTGTAGGTGCACAAATTGCAATGGGAGCAGGTGTTGCTTTTGCAGAACAATACAATGAAACAGGAAATGTAGCATTCGTTTCTATGGGAGATGGTGCTGTTCGTCAAGGTGCTTTGCACGAAACATTTAACATGGCTATGCTTTGGAAGTTGCCTGTTATCTTTATCATTGAGAATAACAATTATGCAATGGGAACTTCTGTAGAAAGAACAACCAATGTGCAAGATTTATCTAAAATTGGACATTCTTACGAAATGCCTTCTCGTTCCGTTAATGGAATGTCTCCAGAAGCTGTTCACGAGGCGATTGAAGAGGCTGCAACGAGAGCAAGAAAAGGAGAAGGTCCTACATTGCTAGATATTAGAACATACAGATATAAAGGGCATTCAATGTCTGATCCACAAAAATACAGATCGAAAGATGAGGTGGCTGAATGGATGGATCAAGATCCTATTCAACATTGCTTGAAAGTTATTCAAGAAAATAAATGGTTGACTGAAAAGAAAATCAAAGAGATCCAAGATTGGGTGAAAAATGAAGTGGTAGAATCAATTGAGTTTGCCGAAAATTCTCCTTACCCAGAAGGAAAAGATTTGTACGAAGATGTGTACATGCAAGAAGATTATCCTTACATTAAAGAATATTAAAAGAATAGAAGTAAGATGGCGGAAATTGTTTACATGCCCAAATTAAGCGACACAATGACAGAAGGTGTTGTCGCAGAATGGACAAAAAAAGTGGGTGACGAAGTAGAGTCAGGTGAAGTTTTAGCTGAAATTGAAACAGATAAAGCAACAATGGAATTTGAGTCGTTTTATGACGGTATTCTTTTGCATATTGGTATTGAAAAAGGAGAAACTGCTCCTATCAATTCTGTACTTGCTATCATTGGTGAGAAAGGAGAGGATGTTCAGAAAATATTGAAAGAGGCTGCAAAAAATACTCCTTCTGTAGAAAAGGAAGAACCAAAGGCAGAGAAAAAAGTGGAAGTTAAACCTGAACCTGTAAAGGTTGCTGCAAAAATAGAAGAACTTAAGCCTGTTGCTACTCCGTCTCAAAACATTGCAGATACTAATGGAAGAATTTTTGCTTCCCCGTTAGCAAAGAAAATGGCTAACGATCAAGGAATTGATTTGTCATCTGTGAAAGGTACAGGAGAGAATGGACGTATCATTAAAGCAGACATTGACCATTACACTCCTTATAAAGGTGCTGGTGGTGGAAGAGCTTTTGTTGGAACAGAATCATTTACTGATGAGCCTGTTTCTCAAATGAGAAAAGTCATTGCTAAGCGATTGGCAGAAAGCAAATTTACTGCGCCTCATTTCTATTTGACATTGGATATTGACATGGATAATGCCATTTCTACTCGAAAATCAATGAATTCTATTGAAGGAATTAAAGTTTCTTTCAATGATTTGGTAATTAAAGCGTGTGCTTTGGCATTGAGAGAACATCCAACTGTAAACAGTTCTTGGATGGGTGATTTTATCCGTAGAAATGATCACATTCATATCGGTGTTGCCGTTGCTGTTGACGAAGGACTTCTTGTTCCTGTTGTTAGATACGCAGACGGAAAAGAATTAACGGCTATCGGTGCTGAAGTGAAAGAATTAGCAATCAAAGCGAAAACAAAAAAATTACAACCGGCAGAATGGGAAGGAAATACATTTACAATTTCTAACCTTGGGATGTTTGGTATTGAGGCATTTACAGCAATTGTAAACCCTCCTGATAGCTGCATTATGGCGATAGGTGGAATTAAACAAGTACCTGTTGTCAAAGATGGACACGTTGTTCCGGGTAATGTTATGAAAGTAACCTTATCTTGCGATCATCGCGTTGTCGATGGAGCATCTGGATCTTCATTCTTAAATACTTTTAAAGAGTATATGGAGAATCCGGTTGCGATGCTATTGAAATAAGATTAAACTACATCGTTGAACTAAACTCAACGATTTAATGCTACAAACTATGAAAAAACAAACTACAATTGTGTGGGCTATTCTGGCTGCGCTATTATTTTCATTCAATTCTTTTGGTCAAGCGACTATAAATGTGAGAGTTCTCTCCGTTGAGACGCTAAATAATGAAGACTGTGATGGCTTTTTATCAGGTGATTCAGATTTCGTTTGGGAATTTTTAGCAACGGACAATACCTTAGGTTATTCGAATAACAATCCTGTTCTTTTTGGTTTGCTTGGAGATTTTAATTATTACTATCAGAATGGAAACAACGGCCCTTATGTGGTCAATGCTCCTGGTGGTGGGTTCTCTCCAAATAGTGGTTTGTATTTTACACATGACTACGTTTGTTCTGCAGATGTACCTACTCAAATCACCATAGATTGGAGGGCGTATGAGAATGACGATGTCTTTAATTATAGCTTATTAGGAATTACGGACGGAGAAACGGCGAATCAATCTGTTGTAATGGCAGTTCCTGCTGCTCCAGGTGTCAATTGGCAAGTATATACTGCAACAAGTACTGATGGAGGTTGTAATCAAACCTACCGTGTGACTTTTGAAGTTGAAAGAATAGGGTTGACTGTGACAGAAATTCCGGATATGATTTGCAATGCGATTAACGTTCCTTTAAATGCAAATCAATTGTTTTCTCTTTGTGGAGGAGCAACACTTGAACCTAACGAACCTAATACAGGTGATGTTTCTGCAAATGGGTCTGCTTGGTTTTATTTCATTGCACCACCAAGTGGAAGTGTACACATTACAACAGATTTACCTGGGACAGAAATAGGAACATACATCGAAATCTATCACGCAGCTGATGGAGTAGGTTGTATTGAAGGTATCCAGCCAATCACAGGTACAGTTATTAAGAATAAGTTCGATTATCTTTCTCACATTGAATTTTCAGATGGTATTGATTTACTTGGAGTTGATCCTGAAGCTGAAATCACATTAGATGCATGTAATCCTGTCAATCCAATTAGTTACCAGAAATTAATTCCTGGAGAAACTTATTACGTGCAAATTGCCTTAGACAACGCTGGTCAGTCAGGTTATTGCGAGGTTGCTGTAAACGACCAAGGTGGTTCTGCTCCAGATTTAGAAGACATTCCTTGTCTTTCTCCTGCTGTTCCTTTTGCAACTACTGAAATTAGTTCTGCATTAGGTTCTGGACCAACAATTAATCTTGGTTTCGGTTGTGCTTATGATAGTGGGAACACTTTTGGAGAAGTTGGTGCAGCACATACTTCGGCTAATCCAGATGAATACCACGCGTATGATTACGATCATTCTGCAGAAGGGAATGGAACAATGAACGAATCAGTTTGGATGAACTTTGTTGCTCCTAATAGCGGGCGTGTGGTTTTTGAAACAGATTATCAAAGTGGTGTTTATTCTGAGGATAATGCATTATTTGGTTATGATAGAAGATTTGGTCCTGGAATACCAACTGATTATAACTGTGCTGATTTAGAATTTATCAATGCCGCAGAAGGTGGTTTGAATGGTTTATTAGGAGGTTCATCTGAAAGTGCATTGATTTTGCAACCTTGCTTAGAGCCTGGTTATACGTACTATGGAATGGTTGATCCTGCAAATAATTTAACGAATTTAAGTACGCAAAACATTGATTCTTGGCTATACGATCCAAGTGTTGCTGATCCTGTGAATAACCCTCCAGGAAATGACATTCTTTGCTTAACAATGCCAGACCCTTTGTACGAAATTGTCGTGACACCAGCAGGAATGACTCCTCCATTTCAGGCAGTAGCAGGAAACAATGAAAGAGCTTGTCGTGAATACTTGGCAGGAGAACCTGCAGTGATTGCAAATCAAGCGCAAAGAGCTGACCAAACAGTATGGCATTACTTTACGGTTCCTGCATCGGGAGCAATCGAAATGAATCTAAGAGCTTACATTGGCTTGGATACTTTGCGTTATGCAGTGTATGAATTGCTTAATGGAACAGATTGCTACGGTGGTTTGAATCCTGCAACATTCACACAAGATGGTACGCAAACAACACCAATCATTACGCCAGTTCTTCAAGGTTCAGCAGGTTTTAGTGGTACGCAAGAATCTATTTGCTGTTTGACTCCTGGAACTGTCTTTGCCATTCAGCTAGATGGTGGTTCACCAGGAGATGAAGGTCAATACATTATCGAATATATCCGAGAAGTAGATAGCTATTCTGGAGATACGTATGTAGAGTTAGCAAACACAACCATTATTCCTATGAATGCACCTGATACTGCATTTGTTTGTTTCAATGATTCTATTGATGTTGGAAATGCATTGAATGGGTTAGGACTTCCTTCTTTGGATATTCCATCTTGTTTAGAAGAAGGTTTTGTAATGCATTCGACGACTCCAATTCCTGATCCTGTGGCTGGTTCTGGATTTACTTACATTGATACAATTCACAATGGAGCAGGATTCTTTATTAACAATACTGATGGTTCAGGTTCTTTTGGTAATCCTATGTTCAATACAGTGTATTACGTTTCTTCTATGGCAGATGAACCTGCAACTTGGGGAGATTTTACATGTAACAGTTCCACGGTTGACAATTCTATCAATGTTGTCTATCTAGAACCTATTGTTCCTGTGTCAAGTTATGATAATACACTTTGTGAAATAACTTTCACCAGTTCTGGTGGACTAAGTTCGTATTACGGAACAGATTTTAATTACACCATTCAAGATGCATTGATGAACGTGGTTCAAACAGGAACCTTTGCAGCGGGTGTCAATGTCGTTTATCCTGTTGTTTCGGCAGAAGTTTATACGGTAAGTATCGATGACGGAGCTTGTCCTTATTCATTCACTGTGGATGCTTCAGCTTGTGGCAATCCTTGTATTGTGAATCCGATTATTGTCTTTGTAGATGATTCTATCTGTCAAGGTCAGTCCATTTTCTTAGAAGGTGCCAACCAAACAACTGCTGGATTATATACAGATGTATTCCCTGCGGCAAATGGTTGCGATAGCACAATCTATACAACGCTTATTGTAAATGA
>JAJRQP010000281.1 GCA_024280195.1 Bacteroidota bacterium
AACGCAAACAAACAGTCTTCTTAAAAAATTTGAATCAAAAAAATAAACCAAAATGAAAACTATAATCACATTCCTACTTATTCTTTCGAGCTTATTCTCATTTGGGCAAAACAAAGAGTACAAAAATGAACTCAGCAAAATGTTTGAACTAAATGGGACTGAAGAAATATTTAACACCTATATTGAACAGATGATACCAATGATAAAGGATCTTGTTCCTGACATTGATGCAGACGTATGGAATGAACTCGAAAAAGAAATTTATGAGGTTGGAATAGATGACTTATTGGTTCGATTAATACCTGTTTATTATGAATACCTTTCTCTTGAAGACCTAAAAAGCATTAATAAATTCTATAGAACAGACGCAGGAGAGAAACTGGTAGAACAAACGCCACTTATTATGAAAGATTCAATGAAAATTGGAGAAGAATGGGGACGACAAATAGGAGAACGCGTAGAACAAAGGCTAAGAGAAAAAGGCTACCTCTAAACAATGCTCAAATCACTCGACACTTTCTACTCCAATACGGAGGAACCAATGCGTTCTACCTTTATGGCATTGAGTGATGTCATTCTTTCACAAGATGAGAACCTAAACAGTTCAATAAAATATGGAATGCCATTCTTTAGTTATAACAAGAAAATGTTTTGTTACTTATGGGTGGATAAAAAAACGAAAGAACCTTACATTGGTATTGTTGTAGGAGATAAAATACATCATCCTGACCTAGAACAAGGAAACAGAAAAAAAATGAAAATTCTTCGTATTGATTCTCAAAAAGATTTGCCTGTAAAGAAAATTAGGGAGGTTTTGAATCTTGCTTTAGCATTTTATAAGTAATATGTCTATTTCTCTAAATTTAATTCTACTCCTCCTTTTCGGAATTTGGTTTTACAAAAAAATCAACAATCCTCGCAATAGATTAATTTTTCCTATTGTCCTTTTATTTATTGGAGCAGTCGTTGCATTATTTACCATTCTCACACTCATCGATAACGAATACCTCGATTTTGTGGCGAATTTTGTAGTTGCATCCTTCTCATTGATTTTATTCTGGATATATTCAACTATCGTAATAATAATCACAAATATCCAAAAAGGCAGTCGCACAAAAATCTTTACTGATTTACTTCAAACAAGTGCATTATTGATTATGCCAATAGCATTCTACTGGTGGATTATCAGTGACGTACCTTTAAATATTGGAGGATAAAACTACAACGAGTTCAAATAAACATCAACATTATTCTGAATACGTTCTGTGATATTAGAAGTTTCTGACTTCACAAAATCCAAGCCTGTGATTTTCTCATACAACTCAATGTATCTATCAGAAACTACTTGCACAAAATCATCTGGCATAACTGGCATTGTTTGTCCTTCTAATCCTTGGAAATTGTTTTCAATTAACCATTGACGAACAAACTCTTTTGACAATTGCTTTTGCTCCTCACCTTTTGCTTGACGTTCTTCGTAACCTTCTTTGTAGAAGTAACGCGAAGAATCAGGCGTATGAATTTCATCAATAAGAATCACCTTTCCATCTTTGATTCCAAATTCATACTTCGTATCCACTAAAATCAAACCTTGGTCTGCTGCCATTTCTGTTCCTCGTTGAAACAATGCGCGCGTATATTCTTCTAATTGGATATAAACAGCCTCTGGAACGATGTTTTTTGCTATAATGTCTTCTCTAGAAATATCTTCATCGTGTCCTTCTTCTGCTTTCGTTGCGGGAGTGATAATAGGAACAGGGAACTTATCGTTTTCCCTCATTCCTTCTGGCAAAGGCACGCCACACAACTCACGCTTACCCAACTTGTATTCTCTTGCCGCATGACCTGCCATGTAACCACGAATAACCATCTCAACGCGAATAGGTTCGCATGCATGACCAACGGCAACCGATGGGTCTGGAGTAGCAATCAACCAATTCGGAACAATATCTTCCGTTGCTTTTAAAAACATTGTTGCCACTTGATTTAAAACTTGTCCTTTAAATGGAATTCCTTTTGGGAGAATATGATCGAATGCCGAAATTCTATCCGATGCAACCATCACCAATAATCCATTCTCTAATGTATAAACATCGCGAACCTTTCCATTGTATTCTTTAATTTGTCCTTTGAAGTGAAATTTACTTTCAATAATTGCTTCGGTCATTTCGTATTTTTATAAATAATAAATGTAAAATATTAAACAAAAAATGCAAAAGTGACTTTGTACCTAACAACACTTTTACATTTAAAATTCAATATTTAATGTTTTTCATTTTGTTTCTTCTCTTTCTCTTCCGCTTTTTCAAAAGCAGCGATTACTTTCTTAACCAAACTATGTCTTATTACATCTGCTGTTCCCATTCTCACAACTCCAATCCCTTCAACTCCATCTAACGCATCCAATGCATAAGCTAATCCCGAGCGTTGACGATGAGGCAAATCTACTTGCGACATATCTCCAGTAACGACAAACTTTGCAGTCATTCCCATTCTGGTCAAGAACATTTTCATTTGCATGGTGGTTGTATTCTGCGCTTCATCAAGAATCACAAAGGCCTTGTCAAGCGTTCTACCACGCATAAATGCGAGCGGTGCAATTTCAATCACACCAAATTCTATCATGTCTGCCAATTTCTCTGCTGGAATCATATCTCTCAACGCATCATATAAAGGCATCATGTACGGATCTAATTTCTCTTTTAAATCTCCCGGTAAAAAACCAAGATTCTCCCCTGCCTCAACAGCGGGTCTTGTCAAAATGATTCGTTTGACCTCTTTTGCTTTGAGTGCACGGACGGCTAATGCAACTGCCGTGTATGTTTTACCCGAACCGGCAGGACCAACAGCAAAAACCATATCGTTTTTATCAACTAACTTAACAAGCTTCTTTTGGTTAATTGTTCGAGCAGTTATTTTAGCTCCGTGATTTCCATGAACAATGATGTCCTCACTTTTTTCAGATTCGACCAGTTTTCCACCATCTTCCATCATTAGGTTCTCGATGTTATTCTCCGTTAAAGAATTGAACTTATGAAAATGTCTCAGAATTAAATCGAATTTTTTCTCAAATTCCTCCATCACTTCTTCATCACCTGCGATGGTCAATATGTTGCCCCGAGCAACAACTTTCAACTTCGGAAAGAATGATTTAATGTACTTTAATTTCTTGTTTCTAACACCAAACAATTCTGCTGGGTTCAGTCCTTTAATGGCGATCTTTTTTTCTAACAATCGTTTTTTTTATTGTGGAAGGATAATTATCCCCCAATTAACCTTATTTTTGATACAAATTTAGAACTTTTTTTGGCGTAAGCGAGCTGATTTTATCAACAATGGGAATAATAACGTTAACAACTGATATGGGATTGAATGACCACTATGTGGCCTCATTAAAAGGAACCATTCTTAGCGCTGTTGATAATTGCTCAATTGTAGACATCACGCATGACGTCAAACCTTTTGATGTAGCAGAAGCTGCCTATCACGTTTCCTCTTGTTACAAAGATTTCCCTGAAGGAACTGTTCATGTAATTGGAGTTGATAGTGAACCAATTGTTAATTTCTCGGGTGCTGATGGAAGCTTTCCTTCCATTTTGATCCTCAATAAACATTATTTCATCTGCAACGACAATGGTTTTTTTGGTGCTTTGATGAATAGTGAAAAACCTGATTCTTTTTGGAGAATGGATGATGTAATGTCAAATCCAAAACTATTTAAATTCCCAACAAAGAATATGTTACTTTCTGCAGCTGTAAGAATTCTTAATGGAGAAAAAATTTCTGATATCGCCTCCCCTTTTGACAGCTTTAAAAATGCATTTTCACCAGTTGCTATTTCTGAACCTAACCTCATCAAAGGTCATGTAGTTCATTGCGATAGCTATGGAAATGCAATAACAAACATTCACAAAAGCTTATTTGATAGAAATGGTACTGATGTTCCGTTTATCATTCGTTTCAAAAGAAAAGATTATTACATCGATGTCATTTCCATGTCCTATAATGAAGTCCCTCCTGGAGAGAAAGTAGCAATTTTTAATGAGAATGATTTCCTTGAAATTGCCATCAACAGAGGAGCTAGTAAAACCAACGGAGGAGCAGAGCAGTTATTTGGATTGCACCTTGGAGATATTGTCAGAATAGAGTTCACACCAAAAGGTTCTAAACAAACCATTGAAGATTTATTCTCATGATTACACGCATTGTAAAACTCGAATTTCAAGAAGATAAAATTGAAGAATTTTTAGCATTCTTCGACACGATTAAGCATAAAGTGAATCGCTTTCCAGGTTGCAAAGGAATGAAATTGTATCAAGACGTCAATCAACCAACTATCGTGATGACTTATTCTCATTGGGAATCACAAGAAGACCTCAATAAGTATCGAGATTCGGAAACATTTGGTGCTGTTTGGCCTAAAATTAAACCTTGGTTTGATGCAAAACCAGAAGCTTGGAGCGTGAATGCTTATTTTGATGGGTTTTCTTGCTAAATAAATCTTTATTCACGGGGTGACTTTAAGTCACCCCGTGAATAAAGAAAAAAACAGAATTTAAATCAATGACAAAAGAAATAAAAAGTGAAGAGCTGGACAATTTGATTGCCACAGATAAAAATCTAATTATCATTGACGTTTACACCAACTCATGCCCCAACTGTGTTACATTAAAACCAATTTTTGAAAAAACTGCTGTTGCAAACAAAGATCAATTGGACTTTTATTACCTCAATGCAAAAGAAAACATAGACATTGCTAAGAAATACAAAATATTAGGTGTTCCAACCTTATTATTTTTTATTCACGGAAAATTAGTCGATAAAAAAGCAGGAGTTCTTTCTCAAGAGAAGATAGAGAAACGAATTGCGAAAATTGTGACTTATTCAAAAGAAGAAGCTGCATCAAAAGAATTAACTGGGTATTTTAAAATGCCTTGGAAGTAATTGTTTAATTTAATTACTCACGGAGTGACTTTAAGTCACCCCGTGAGTAATTATCAACAATCCTCTTTTACTAAATGCTTGCCTCACTTCACGTTTTTTAACGCTGTATTTCCAAAGGAAATCTTATTTTTGAAAGTTAAAATGATTTTTACTCTTTAAACCAGAAAATGAGAGCATTATACTTTAAAGAAATTCGTAGTTTTTTAAGCTCTGTGATTGGGTATGTTTTTATCCTCATATACTTAATTGCTGCCGGAGTTATGCATTGGGTTGCCTCCACAGATGCGAACCTTTTAGAAGGAACAGAAGCAGATCTAATTCCATTCTTCAACTCCACCCCAATTATCTTTTTGATTCTAATTCCTGCCATCACCATGCGGTCTATTGCAGAAGAACGAAGAACGGGAACAATCGAACTCCTGTTTACACGTCCCATTTCAGATATTAAAATTTTGCTTGCCAAATACTTTGCAAGTGTGACATTGATGCTTATTGCAATTGCTCCTACATTGATTTACTATTATTCCATGACAAGTCTTGCATTAGACCCTGAGAATTTTGATCACGGAGCAACCATCACTTCCTATGTCGGTTTGATTCTTATCGGTTCGGCTTTTGTTGCCATGGGAATTTTTACATCATCTCTTACCAGCAGTCAGATTGTTGCGTTTATTCTCGCTTTATTTCTTTGCTGGACTTTTATGCCAGATATCGGTGGTTTAGCACTTTTAGGTTCTTACAACTTAATGGGAGATTCGGATTCCATTGCACAGTACTTCGGAATGACCTATCACTACCAAGGTATTCAAAGAGGAGTAATTGACACAAAGAACATCGTCTATTTTCTATCGCTAATTGTTGTATTTATTTATGCAGCATTAACCGTTGTTAAATCTTTAAAGAAATAGAAATGGGAGAAAAAAATAAATTCATCGCTCGCTTTTACAACTGGACTTTTTTAATCATTGTCATCGTTGCCGTTGTCTTAGTCAACATCATCAGTTCTTTTGTTTATAAGCGCTACGACATGACGCAAGACCAACGCTATTCTCTAGCAAATGGAACCAAAGAGTACCTAAAGAATACCGAAAATTTCAAAACAAGGTTGAATCTAAAAATTTATTTAGAAGGCAATCTCCCCGCAGAAATCAAATCATTTAGAAATGCAATTGAAGACAAATTAGTTGAATTCAAAGAAATTGCAGGAGCAAAAATTGAGTACCAATTCATCGACCCAAATGTAGGGACGGAAGAAGAACAACAAGAATTATTTCAGTCGATTTTTGCAGAAGGAAAAGGGATTCTCCCAATGGACTTGGTTTACATGAAAGACGGGGCACAAAGTCAAATGATGATTTGGCCGGGAGCAATTATTGAATACGGAGGTTCAACTGTGCAAAGCATTCAGTTACTTCCTGGAAATAAAACAGGACGACCGTATCAGTTGAATAACATGACAGATGTGATTCAGAATTCTATCAATAATTTAGAATACATGCTCATAAGTTCTCTCAGAAGAGCAACGCAAGAAAAGAAACCTAGAATTGCGTTCTTGCACGGACATGGAGAATTGACTTTCGCCGAAACACAAAGAGTAAGAGCATTGATTTCTCCTTATTATGCTGTTGCAGATATCACCATCAATGATTCTCTTGCAGCACTAGACAATCTGCAAGGATTAATTATCCCAAGACCAAGAGAAGCATTCTCCAACAAAGATTTATACGTTATTGATCAATTTTTAATGAGAGGTGGACGTTTAATGTGCTTCATGGATGAACTGTATCTCAACGAAGATTCGCTTAAAGCAACTGGAGAAACTCACACAACTCGATATCCTGCATTGCGTTTGGATAAGATGCTATTCGATTATGGATTAAAAATTAATGATAATTTGATTATGGATGTGCATTGCGTACCGATGCAAGTTCCACTAGCAAAACAATCATTAATCCCTTGGTTTTATCATGTTTTGGGTACGCCAACCAATCACCCAATCACTCGGAATATTGAACCTGTATCTTTAAAATATGTCAATGAGATTCAATTTGTTGGAAACAATCCTGAAATTGCTTTGACACCCGTTTTGACATCGAGTAGCAATTCTGTCGCTTCAGGAATGGCACCGCTGCTTAACCTTGCTATTTTTCAAAACTATGGAAAGAACCCTGAATTGGTAGCAGATCCTGAGAATGAAAACAATAAGAAATGTTTGGCAGGACTTGCTGAAGGAACGTTTAAATCACATTTCAGAAATAGAATTGTAGATGCTTTTGTGAAGAGCGAAGAAGTTCATTATTTAGAAAAAAGTGCACACGAAGGAAAGGTTATGCTTGTTGGAAACGGAAGGTGGATTGCCAATGAATACGATTCTATGTTGACTCCTTTGGGTGACACCTACCAGTACAGACCTAAATCAACAAATGATTTGCAATTCAGCCAAGAACTCATCAATTTAAAAATTCCTCACTTTTTTGGAAACCAAGAATTTTTCCAAAACATGACCGATTATATGATGGGCGATAATTCTGTGTTAGACATTCGTAGTCGTCAAATTGATATTCACGAGATGAATAAAGAAGAAGTAAAATCGAGCGCAAATTTCTACCGAATATTAAACATTGGATTGCCAATTTTACTCGTCATTCTCCTTTCAATTATCATTACTTTTATTCGTAAGAGAAAATATACTTATTAATTTATGAAGAAAATTATCACATTAATCGTAGCAGTAGGTGCAATTGCCTTTTTAGGTTGGTATGTTCTCCGTTTAAACAAAAACAAAGGCCAGTCAGACACTGAATTGATTGAATTTGCCATTGAAGATGTTTCAACGATTGATAAAATTGTAATTACAGATACTGAAGACTACCATTTTGAAATCATTAAAAAAGAGGGTGTTTGGGTTGACAAAGACGGAGATTGCATCATGCAAGAAAATGCATTGTTTGTCATTGACGCATTAAAAAACATTGAATTTAAAGGTTATTTACCTGACAACGCTTTGGAATCAACCAAACTCAAAATTGCTAGTCAAAACACCAAAGTAGAAATTTTTCAGAATGGAGAATGGACCAAAACATGGTATTTAGGACCGTCTTCACAAGATCATTATGGGCAAGTAATGTTACTTGACACAAAAGACAGTGGACCAAGTGCATTTCCTGTTATTATGAAATTAAAAGGAGTGCACGGAATTATTTCTCCTCGATTCTACGGCGATAAAAGAAAGTGGTTGTGTACAAACATTTTTTCATTAGGCATTGATGAGATTTCAAAGGTTGAGGTAAAAATGTTTGATGAACCTGCAAGAAGCTTTTCTGTTGTGAAAAATGGTTCTGACATGAAAGTATATCAACAAGATCAACTGTTAGTAAATGTTGATACCGCAATGATTTTTAGATACCTGAACAATTACAAGAAAATTCATTACAACAAGCCCAATTACGTTTTGAATCCTTTACAAGTTGATAGCGTAAAACAATCACAGCCATTTGCAATTCTTACTGTGACAGAAACAGACCAGTCAAAAACAGACATTAAATGCTTCCGAATCAGTATTGATGAAAGTAAAGAGGTAGAAAGCATTGAAGTTTATGACATTGATCAAGATCATTTCTGGGCAGAACTACCAAGCGGGCAATTGGTTAAATGTCAATACTTTGTATTCAACCCATTGTTCTTTGGACACATCTATTTCCCAATGAATCAAAGTGGATTTACAACCGTTGATGGATTTGAATTAAAGTAGCTAACAATTTGTTGATAACTCGCGTTAAAAAGTAACCATTAGTACTGAGTTATTTTGTGAGAAATGAATAGCTTTGGTAGTTCAAAAACGAACGAAAAATGAACTTTGTAATATCAAGCGCTTCTTTATTAAAGCACCTTCAAGGAATATCAGGAGTTTTAAGCACAAGCAACACACTCCCAATCCTCGATAATTTTCTTTTTGAAATTACTGATGGAGCATTAACTGTTTCTGCTTCGGATTCGGAAACAACTATTCGAACTACGATGGATGTTGAATCCAAAGACAATGGTAAAATTTGTATTCCGGCAAAATTATTGCTTGATGTTCTGAAGAATTTACCAGACCAACCATGTACGTTTTCTGTAGATAGTGATTCATTTGCGATTGAAATCGCTTACGACAATGGGAAGTCTAAGATGGTTGGATTTGACGGAGATGATTTTCCAAGAGTTCCAGAATTAGAAAACGCTAGTTCAATTCGCATCACGGGTAGCATTCTTGC
>JAJRQP010000282.1 GCA_024280195.1 Bacteroidota bacterium
CATAAGATGCATCTACTTTTTTGTGAACTGTCACATCGCTGTGGAAATACAGCATACTTCCAACGATGATTCCAACGCCAATTTGACCGATAATTTTGAATTTACCAGCAAGACCTTTTTTATTTTTTTTGAACACCTTGATGTAATCGTCAATGAATCCGATTGCGCCCAACCAAACCGTTGAAATAAGCATGGTGATGATGTAGATGTTGTCCAATTTTGCAAACAACAAGGTTGGAATCATTATCGCGGCAAGAATGATTAATCCACCCATTGTTGGAGTTCCAGTTTTTGCTAATTGACCCTCTAATCCTAAGTCACGAACCGTTTCTCCAATTTGTTGCTTCTGCAGAAGGCGAATGATTTTCTTTCCAAAGACAATGGAAATAATCAATGATGTAATCATTGCCATTGCAGCTCTAAAGGAGATGTACTCGAACAATCCTGCTCCAGGGAAGTTCATTTCGTTGAGGTAATTGAATAAGTAAGTCAGCATTATTTATTGAGTTTAATGAATAGTTCTTTTACTGTTGCCAAGTCGTCAAAATCGTGACGAACACCTTTTATTTCTTGGTATTTCTCGTGTCCTTTTCCAGCTATGAGAATGATGTCGTTTTTCTCAGCCATTGCCACCGCCGTTTTAATTGCTTGTTCTCTATCGACTATAGAAAGTGTTTTCTTAAAATGTACGCCGTCAACTCCTTTCATCATTTCGTCGATGATGGTGTTTGGGTCTTCCGAGCGAGGGTTATCTGATGTTAGGATTACCTTGTCAGACAACTCACACGCAATGGATGCCATTTCAGGTCGCTTGGTTTTATCTCTATCACCACCGCAACCAACGACTGTGAAAACAGTTTCGTTTTTCGTTCGGATATTCTCGATGGTATGTAGTACATTATCCAATGCATCAGGTGTATGTGCGTAGTCAATAATTGCGGTAATTCCAGAATCACTACGGATGTACTCGAAACGTCCATCTACTGATTCTAGTTGGCTTATAACGGTTAATGCTTCTGTTGCATCGATTTCTAATTCTTGTGTTACACCAAAAACAGCTAGTAAATTGTAGGCGTTAAAATCTCCAATTAATTTCGTCCACAATTCTTGATGATTGATGCTTAAAACCAACCCTGAGAATTCATTCTCTAAAACCTTTGTTTTGTAATCACTCATCGATTTGAGCGAGTAGGTCTTGATTTGAGCAGCTGTGTTTTGCACCATCACCATTCCATTTTTATCGTCAGAATTGGTTAAGACAAATGCATTTTTCGGAAGAATATCAAAGAATGCTTTCTTTACATTGATGTATTCTTTGAATGTTTTGTGGTAGTCCAAATGATCGTGTGTGATGTTTGTAAATACACCTCCGTTGAAATGTAAACCAGCAATTCTGTCTTGATGAATAGCATGAGAGCTAACCTCCATGAAGCAATGAGAACAACCTTCTTCTACCATGTCTCTAAAAAGAGCATTCAATCGGATTGGGTCAGGTGTTGTATGTGTTGAAGGAATGTCTTTGTCACATATTTTGTTCACTACAGTAGAAATCAGTCCTGTTTGGTAACCCATTTTAGTGAACAGTTGGTACAGCAAAGTAGCAATCGTTGTTTTTCCGTTTGTTCCTGTGATTCCAATTAGTTTAAGATCTTTGGAAGGTTCTCCATAAAAGTTGCTAGCAACAATTGCGAGTGCATTGTTTGTGTTCTCCACTTGGATGATATGGCAGTCTTTAGGAGCTTCAATTTCTTTAGAAACAACAAGTACTTTGCATCCAGCATCAATTACTTGTTGAATATAGTCGTGACCATCATTAATGGAACCAACGATAGCGAAGAAAACAGAATTTTCTTTCGCTGTTCGTGAATCAAAAGTCAAATGGTTGACCAATTGATGCGTAGAACCTTTCACTGCCAAGATGCTAACGCCGTATAATATGTCCTTTAATTCTTGCATTCTATTCTAAAATAATTTCAATTGCTTTTCCGTATTCAATTGCAGTTCTGGGAGCAATTGATTGTTTTGTTACATGTCCATATCCTTTAATTTTTACTGCTAAACCAGCATTCTCTAATAAGTAAATGGCATCCTTTGCAACCATTCCCCTTACGTCTGGAACTGTTTCTTTTGCTATGTTGATTTTAGAAGTTTTCACTTTCGAACCTCTACTGTCTGTCTTTATCCATTCTGCATCAGTAGTTGAAGAGAATGGAATGTTTAACATTCTGTAAATGGAGAGGATGTCATAACGATTTCCGTCTTTTGATACGGGCAGCTTTTTCTTTACTTCATTGCTTGCGTTTACTGCTTTGTGATATTCTAAACTAGATGCGTAAACCTTGTTTGCAATGGCTGTAAATACAGTTCCAGAAACGGTTGCTCCATAGATGTCTCGATTAGGAGCAGAAACAACAACGATGCAAGAATAAATAGGATCTTGTGCAGGGAAATATCCGCAGAATGAAGCTTGGTATTTCTTTTCTCCAGGTGCACCATATCTTCTGTCATCATTTAAAACAAGAGCTGTTCCTGTTTTTCCTGCGATGTCGAAAAATGCAGATTTTAAAGCAGAACCCGTTCCTCTTTTTACGACACCTTCTAGACAGGCTTTGAGGTCTGAAATTGTTTTTTCAGAACAAATTTTGTCTTTGATAATAAAAGGAGGGAAAGTTTCTATCACCTCATTTTCTCTAATAATCTCTTTTACAAATTGTGGACGAACCAATGTTCCATTATTAGCAACTGCATTGTAGAAAGTTAAAGTTTGAAGCGGCGTTTGTTGTACTTCATATCCAATTGCCATCCATGGCAAAGAAATCCCCGACCAGCTGTTCATGCCTGGTTCATAAAGTGTTGGGCGAGGTTCTCCTTTTAAAGAAATACCTAAACTATCAGCAAGACCAAAACTTTTTAGTCTATTAATGTATGTTTGAGGTTCTCTTTTGTATGCGTCATTCACAATTTGTGAGAATACATTAGATGACTTTTCAAATGCTTGCTGCACAGTTATCATTCCGTAACCTCCATGGTGAGAATCTTCTAGTTTAGCATCGTAGAATTTGTAAACACCTTTTGCGTTAACGATGTCAGAAAGTTTAACTTTTCCATCTTCTAATAACGCCATTAATGAAGCTAATTTAAAGGTAGATCCTGGAACTTCTTTTGTTCCGATTGCTTGGTTGTATGCTTCGTGGTAATTTCCTTTACTGTCGCGTTTAAGGTTAACGATTGCTTTTATATAACCTGTTTTTACATCCATCACAATGACACACCCATTCTTTGCCGATTGATTTTTCAATTGTCTAAGCAGTTCTGAATGAGCAACTTCTTGGATTTCTTTATCGATGGTAGTGATGACGCTTGCGCCTTCTACCGCTTCTTTTGTGATAGGCCCAATTTTCTTCCATCC
>JAJRQP010000283.1 GCA_024280195.1 Bacteroidota bacterium
AGGATTAAGTTCTGACTTTGGTGCAGCAACACAATTAGGTGGAGTTAAAAAAACGAATGAATTCATTGACAAGGCAACTTGGTCTTTAGCAGGAATCATTGCAGTATTGAGTATCATTCTTACTCTTCAAATGAAATCTGCTGCACCAGTTGTTCAAGAGCAACCTGAAACAACAGAGACACCTGCAAACGGTGGTCAACCAGCATCAGATAATCCTACTGGAGGATAATCGATATAATCACATTCTAAAATGTCAGTATGTCACGCATACTGACATTTTTTTTGCCCTAAACTGTTATTCTGTCGCTTAATTGCCAATGGCACAAAATTCGACGGAGAAATCGTAACTAATATAAATAGTAAAAACAAAGATATATGTCAATCACATTTAAACCTTTAGCGGATAGAGTTCTGATAGAACCAGCTCCTGCAGAAATGAAGACAGCAAGTGGAATTATCATTCCAGATTCTGCAAAAGAAAAACCTTTGAAAGGAAAAATAGTTGCAGCTGGAAGTGGAAAAGTTGATGAACCAATTACGGTTAAGGTTGGAGATGAAGTTCTTTACGGACAATACTCAGGGACGGAAATTAAATTAGATGGAACAACGTATTTAATCATGCGTGAAGCTGATATTTACGGGATATTTTAAATAGGAAGAGAAGAAGAACAGGAGTTAGAGGAGTTAAGAAGGACGTAGACTCGTGCCACATCTTAACTACTTACATTCTTAACTACTTACACTCTTAAAAAACTTAAACAAACAAAAATGGGAAAAGAAATATTATTTGACGTTGAAGCAAGAGACAAACTGAAAGCAGGTGTTGATGCATTAGCAAACGCAGTAAAAGTGACCCTTGGGCCAAAAGGTAGAAACGTTATTATCGGAAAGAAATTCGGAGCTCCACAAGTAACAAAAGATGGTGTATCTGTAGCTAAAGAAATTGAGTTAAAAGACCCTATCGAAGATATGGGTGCACAGATGGTGAAAGAAGTTGCTTCTAAAACTGCAGATATTGCAGGAGATGGAACAACAACAGCAACTGTATTGGCTCAAGCAATTATTGGTGCAGGATTGAAAAATGTTGCCGCTGGAGCAAACCCAATGGACTTAAAAAGAGGAATTGATAAAGCAGTTGCTGAAATTGTTAAGAACTTAAAAAAGATTTCGAGAGAAGTTGGTTCTGACAATGATAAAATCAAGCAGATTGCCTCTATTTCTGCCAACAATGACGAAACGATTGGTTCGCTTATCGCAGAAGCAATGAAAGTTGTTGGAAACGATGGTGTTATCACAGTTGAAGAAGCAAAAGGTACTGAAACAGAAGTTAGAACTGTTGAAGGAATGCAATTTGACAGAGGATATCTTTCTCCATACTTTGTAACAAATACAGAGAAAATGGTGACAGAAATGGAAAGTCCTATGATTCTTATTTACGACAAGAAAATTTCTAGTATGAAAGAATTGCTTCCAGTTTTGGAACCAGTTGCTCAAACAGGGAAACCATTCTTAATCATTGCAGAAGATATCGATGGAGAAGCATTGGCAACATTGGTTGTTAATAGAATTAGAGGTTCTCTAAAAATTGCTGCTGTGAAAGCACCTGGATTTGGTGATAGAAGAAAAGCAATGTTAGAAGATTTAGCAATTCTTACAGGAGGACAAGTTATTTCTGAAGAAAGAGGATTGACTTTGGAGAATACAACATTAGATATGTTGGGAACTGCGGAGAAAATTGAAATTGACAAAGACAATACAACGATTATCAATGGAGCGGGTCGCAAAGATGATATTGCTGCAAGAGTTGGTCAAATCAAATCACAAATTGAAGCTTCCACTTCTGATTATGACAGAGAGAAAATGCAAGAACGTTTGGCTAAATTAGCTGGAGGTGTTGCAGTACTTTATGTTGGTGCACCAACTGAAGTTGAAATGAAAGAGAAGAAAGACAGAGTGGATGATGCACTCGCTGCAACAAGAGCTGCTGTCGAGGAAGGAACAGTTCCTGGTGGTGGAATTGCTTTAATTAGAGCTTTGAGTTCTTTAGATAAAGTAAAAGGAGAAAATGACGATGAAGTAACTGGAATAGCAATTATTAAGAGAGCTGTAGAAGAACCTTTACGTCAAATCATTGCTAACTGTGGTGGAGAAGGTGCTGTAATAGTTCAGAAGGTGAAAGAAGGAAAAGATGACTTCGGATACAACGCTAGGACAGAAACTTTTGGCAACTTGTACGAAGCTGGTGTCATTGACCCAACTAAAGTTACGCGTATTGCCATTGAGAATGCAGCATCTATTGCATCTATGCTTTTGACAACTGAATGTGTGATTGCAGATGAACCAATTGATGAAGCAGCAGCAATGGGAGGCGGAATGCCAGGTGGAATGCCAGGAATGATGTAATTAATAGGGATTAGAAATTAGGAAAGAGAGAATAGTGAAGCTGTCCTTTTTTGTGTCAGCTCAACTACCCTCTTCTTACCGACTTTTCCCTAGTACAAAGAGTATAAAGAGCCGTCTACGGGCGGTTCTTTTTCCGTTTCTATCTTCCCGACTTGTTCGGATAGGTAGAACGACTATATAAAGGAACTTCTCGTGAAAGCGGGGAGTTTTTTTTTGTGAAACGAAAAAAGGAACGAGAAAGAAGAAACTACCCGTTCAGCATTTCTTCACCACATTGATTGCAATAGATAGAACCAAAAGGATTGTTGTGCCCACAGTTATCGCATAAATTATCGTCATCTTCTTTATATTTCGACATCTCTACGGAGATCAAACCTGTCGGAACAGCAATGATTGCATAACCTAAAATCATCATTACAGAAGACAGTACCTTTCCTAAGTCTGTATATGGAACAACATCTCCATAACCAACTGTTGTTGTGGTTACAATTGCCCAATAAATACTTGCGGGGATACTTTCAAAGCCGTGTTCCCCACCTTCAATAACGTACATAACCGTTCCAGCCATCACCATCATCATCACCACAAAGAATAGGAAGACCATGATTTTATAATAACTTGCTTTAAGAGAATGAGCAAGCATCTGCGATTCAGAAGTAAATCTACTGAGTTTTAAAATTCTAAATATCCTCAACAATCTAGCTGCTCGAACAACTCGCAATGAAGCGTATCCTGATATAAATGGGCTAATGAAGGTTGGTACAATAGAAATTAAGTCAATGATTCCCCACCAGCTTAGTATGTACTTCAATGGCTTGGGAGCTACAAGAATTCTCAATAAATATTCAATTGTAAAAAGAATTGTGAATCCCCATTCGATGTAATAAAGCTCTTCTTCGAAAGAATCTCTCCAGGAGGGGACACTTTCAAACATGACAATAAGAACAGAAACGAGAATTAGTAAAAGTAAGACGATGTCAAAATTCTTACCTGCTTTGGAGGTTGTCCCAAATATTATCTCTTGCAATCTTTTCTTCATTGGAGTAAAGATAATTAGAAAATTGGATTTTGGAGGATTGAAAAATTGACGACTCGACTATTTGAGTGGTCGACAGGTTTTACTTCGAGAAAGTTAACTCTCGGAAGACGTTGTTTTTTTTCGAGATGTTTCCGCGTTAGGGATAGCAGCGACATCCTTTTTTTGTAAAAAAAAGATACAGCGAATAGCCCGCTCGAACGCCCACAAAAAAAGGGACATCTTACGACATCCCTTTCTTCTATAATAGAATTAACATCCTAATATCTGTAGTGATCAACTTTATATGGTCCTTCTACTTTTACATCGATGTAATCAGCTTGTTCTTGTGTTAACGTCTCTAACTCAACATTAATTTTTGCTAAATGCAATCTTGCTACTTTCTCATCTAGGTGTTTTGGTAACATATACACTTCATTCTTGTAAGCATCTGTGTTATTCCATAACTCTAATTGAGCTAATGTCTGATTTGTAAACGAGTTACTCATCACAAAAGAAGGGTGTCCAGTTGCACAACCTAAGTTTACCAATCTACCTTCAGCTAAAACAAAAATAGTTTTACCATTGATTGTGTATTGATCAACCTGTGGTTTAATTGTATCTTTTGTATCTCCATATTTACCATTCAACCAAGCCATGTCAATTTCGTTGTCGAAATGTCCGATGTTACAAACAATTGTTTGATCTTTCATTGATTCAAAATGTCTTCCTTGAATAATGTTGAAGTTACCTGTCGTTGTAACGATAATGTTAGCTTCTTTACAAGCATCGTCCATTTTCTTCACTTCAAATCCGTCCATTGCTGCTTGTAAAGCACAAATCGGGTCAATTTCTGTAACGATAACTCTTGCTCCAGCTCCAACTAAAGAAGCTGCTGAACCTTTTCCAACATCACCATAACCTGCAACAACAGCAACTTTACCTGCCATCATTACATCCGTAGCTCTACGAATTGCATCTACTAAAGATTCTTTACATCCGTATTTGTTATCAAATTTAGATTTAGTAACTGAATCATTTACGTTGATCGCTGGCATCACTAAAGTACCTGCTTTCATTCTATCGTACAACCTGTGAACTCCTGTTGTAGTTTCTTCAGAAAGACCTTTGATTCCAGCACATAACTCAGGATACTTATCAAACACCATGTTTGTTAAATCTCCACCGTCATCCAAGATTAAGTTCAATGGCTTACCATCTTTAAAGCCCATTATTGTTTGGTCAATACACCAATCAAAGTCTTCATCACTTAATCCTTTCCAAGCAAAAACAGGAACCCCTGTTGCTGCTATTGCTGCTGCTGCTTGATCTTGCGTTGAGAAAATATTACAAGATGACCAAGTAACTTCTGCTCCTAAAGCAGTTAAGGTTTCAATCAACACAGCTGTTTGAATCGTCATGTGTAAACACCCTGCGATTCTTGCACCAGCCAAAGGCTTAGATGCTCCATACTCCTCACGAAGAGCCATTAAACCTGGCATCTCTGCTTCGGCAATTGTGATCTCTTTTCTTCCCCATTCAGCTAAGCTGATGTCTTTCACTTTATAAGCTAATTTTTCTGTTGTACTCATATTATATGTATGTAATTTTCAATTTATTAGTGGACAAAGATACGTACTACATTTGGGAAAATGAAATTTTATTTATTAGAATAGGATATGGTAGGTTCAAGTCGCGACTAACCTCTACTGCTATATCCTATTAACAATCATTTTCTCTAATGCATCTATAAATCGATCATGATTATTTGAACTTGGAACCAATTGAATTTTCTTTCCACCAAACGACTCAAAAATCTCTTGATATTCGGTTCCTATTTCAACAACCGTTTCTAGACAATCTGCAACAAATGCGGGAGAAAAAACCAATACTTTTTTCTTCCCTTCTTTTGCTAATTTTTCTACCACTTTATCTGCAAAAGGTGTTAGCCATTTTTGGTTTAACCTTGATTGAAAAGCAACGGTGTATTTATCTTCAGTCAATCCTAACTTTTCAACTAGTAACCTAGTTGTTGCGAAGCAAGTTGCTTGGTAACAGAAATGATTCTCGTCATTGATTTCTGTTCTACAATTAGAATTGTCACAGTTTTTATCTTTAGAATGTACTTTTTCTACTTGACGTTCTGGTAACCCATGATAAGAAAATAAAACATGGTCGTAATCTGCTAAATTAAATTCTTTTGCTCGTTCCAAAATGGAATCAATGTAACCTTCAGCATCGTAGAATTGATTAATGACACTGATTTCTGGTGTCACCCACCATTTAGCAATGATTTTATTTGCTAATTCTATTGCAGAACCATTCGAAGCACTTGCGTATTGAGGAAATAAGGGAAGAATGACAATGTGATCGTAATTTGCCTGATGCATTTGTTCCATTACATCATACATGGATGGGTTTTGATACCTCATCGCAAGATGCACTGTCACATTCTGATTCTCCAATCTCTTTTGCAACTTCTTTTGTACATTTTCAGAATGCGTGAGTAAAGGCGAGATTCCATTTCCATGCTCCCACAATTCTTTGTAAATTTTTGCTGATTTTGGTGCTCTAAAAGGAACGATGATTCCATTAACCAATAACTTTCTGCCTAACCAAGGAATATCAATTACCCGGGGGTCATTCAAAAACTCGCTCAAATAACGACGAACATCATTGGTCTTTGGACTGTCTGGAGTTCCTAATTGGATTAATAAAACACCGGTTTTTTTCATAGAACATTACATTGGCTGTTGGCTTTTAGCCTTTAGCTTGATTTATTTTTAACAAATTTAATTTTCTTATAATTGTTCAATATAGATTAAAAGTTATCTCGAATAAAAATCAAGCTAACAGCTAATCGTCCTCCTAAAACAACTTCTTTCTCCAGTCCTTTGCTTCTTCTTCCGATAACAGGTTCAGGCTAATTAAATACTTGATTGCCTTTTCAAATGCAAGTGGGTATTTAATTCCATCGTAATTCCAATCTGTTTCATTGAGCCAATTCTCGACATGTCTTCTTCTCAGGTTATATCTCCAGCTGATTAAATCAACAACATCTTCATTCGCTTTTAATTCTTTTGCTTTCTGACCAACGATGTTGCACATTTTATCTAAAAGATCTTTGTGTTCATTATAAACTTCCGTTCTCACAGCAATCACAAAACATGGCCAAGGAGTTACAATCTCATCGATGTATCGACATTTTTTCTGTTCCGTATAAGGGTAAGTCGTGTATTTCTCCCATAAAAATGCTTGCGCTTCGTCATTTTCTAACGCCCAAAGACCTCCATATACGTCACCGATGATGTTAAAATCTAATTTGGCTGGATCCCAACCTTCTTGTTTTGCCATTACATAAGCCATCAAATGAGAACCTGATCCTTCACGAGAAATGGCAAATGTTTTATTTTCTAATTGGTCTATTGACTGAATATCTCCATGATAAGGCACATGAACCCCCCAATGCAACGGTGTTGTTACGTAAAAACCTAAGATTTTCGCATCCAAACCTTGCAAGATTGCTTTGGTCACCCCTTCTGTTAAGAGAACCGCAATATCAATAGACCCTGTTTCAAGTCCACGAATCATCTGACCCGTTCCGCCTCCCATATCACTCCAGTGCAACTGAATTCCTTCTTTGCGAAAACGTCCTTCTTCAATTCCCATTCTCCATGGTAAATTAAAATGCTCTGGAACTCCTCCTATTTTAAATCCTTCCATATAATTTCTTTACTCTTCAGAGAATTGCATCTCATGAAGTGTTTTATAATAACCGCCCAAATTTAATAATTCTGCGTGTGTGCCTTGTTCTTTAATCTCGCCTTTATCCAAAACAACGATTTTATCCGCATTTTTAATGGTTGATAATCGATGAGCAATTACAATTGACGTTCTCCCTTTGGTTAATTCAATGGTCGCCTTTTGAATTAGTTCTTCCGATTCATTGTCAACACTTGAGGTAGCCTCATCCAAAATTAAGATATGCGGATCATACACATAAGCTCGAATAAATGAAATCAATTGGCGTTGACCTGTAGAGAGCACTCCTCCTCTCTCTCCTACTTCAAATTCATATTGATTGGGTAGTTTTTCTATAAAAGAATGCGCACCTACTGCTTTTGATGCTGCTATCACTTGTTCTTTTGAAATTTCAGGATCTCCTAGCGTAATGTTATTCAAAATTGTACCGGAGAATAAGAAGACATCTTGCAACACAATGGCAATATTCTTTCGTAAGAAATTCAATTCGATATCTGTCAGTTTACCATCTCCAATGTAAATTTCTCCTTTTTGATGCTCATAAAAACGACCTAATAAATTGACCAAAGAACTTTTACCTGCACCGGTTGCTCCAACAAATGCAACTGTCGAGCCCGGTTCTATAGTTAAGTTAATGTCTTTAAGCACCCACTCTTCATTATTGTAGGCAAAGAACATATTCTCAAAGCGAATTGCTCCATTAAAATTACAATCTGTTTTATCGCCTTTATTCTGAATATTTTCTTCGTGATCCAATACTTTAAACACACGTTCTGCTCTAACTGTTCCTCTTTGGAGAATATTAAACTTATCTGCCAACATTCTAATCGGACGATACAACATATGCACCCAAAGAATAAAAGCCACGATTTCTCCAAACTGACCATTGATTTCAGCTGGCATTTTCCCTTGAACACTTAACGCTCCAAAAACAAGCAAACATGCAATAGAAACAGAACTTAAAACCTCAACTACTGGAAAGAAAATTGAATTTGCCCAAATCGCTTTGATATGTGCTTGACGATGTCCTTTGTTAATTTCTTGGAAATTTTTGTATTCTTTTTCTTGGCGATTGAAGAGTTGCACTAAAGACATTCCTGTAATTCTTTCCTGCACAAAAACATTCAATTTATTTACCTGTTCTGCTTCTTGTTGATATGATTTACGAATGACTCTTGCAAATACTCTTGTTGCAAAAATTAAAACAGGAATAGGAATCAAAACCAATAATGTCAATTGCCAGTTGGTATAAAACATCAAAGAAATGGAGAAAATCAATGCGACTAATTCTCCAGCAATCGCAATCATTCCTGAAGAAAAAACTTGAGTAATCGCTTCTAAATCAGAAACTAACCGAGTAACCATTGTTCCGACAGGCGTTTTATCAAAGTATTGAATTCTAAACGTAAGAATATGCTTCATCAGGTCTTTGCGAAGATCTCGAATGATTGATTGCGCAAAGAGGTTGGAATAGTAAGAAGATAAAAAACGAAGAATTGCTTCAAAGACGAGTAAACCGACAATGAATAAAGTCCACCAAAGAAGTTGATTCGCATCTTCACCCTTTACAATATATTGGTCAACCATGTTTCCAATAAGTTTCGGACGAATTGGACCGGGAAAGGCTAACAAAAACGTTGTAACAATCGAAAGGAAAAACAACCATTTATACGACCTCCAATAAGAAAGCAGGCGCATAAATACGGTGAAATTTAATTTCGATTTTTTTGACATTAAGCAAATATAATTAATGTTTCAATGATTTAACGATTCATTGTTTTAATGATTGAAAAAAATAGTAACTTTACTGTATGATTCACGATTTTTCAAAAACCAATTCCATTTTCTCTACTTTTTTAGGAGAACTAAGAGACATTGATGTTCAAAATGATTCTATGCGATTTAGAAGAAACTTGGAACGTATTTCTGAAATTCTAGGCTACGAATTGTCAAAAAAACTAGATTACGAAACAAAAGACATTGTTACTCCACTCGGTGTAGCACCAACAGCAGTTTTAAAAAAGCAACCCGTTTTGGCAACGATTCTTCGAGCAGGACTAGGAATGCATATGGGTTTACTGAATTATTTTGACAAAGCAGAAAGTGCTTTTGTTTCTGCATACAGAAAGCATTCAACAGCAGAGGAATTTGAAATATACGTTGAATACATGGCTGCACCAAACATCGACGGAAAGGTATTGATAATTAATGATCCAATGCTTGCTACTGGAGGTTCAATGCATCTTGTTTATAAAGCACTGCTAAAGCAAGGACATCCTTCACGAGTGATTATTGTTGCAGCAATTGCTTCTCCAGAATCATTGGTATATTTGAAAAAGTATTTGCCTGACACAACTGAATACTACATTGGCGCGATTGATAAAGAATTAACCGCTCAGGCATACATTGTACCAGGATTAGGCGACGCAGGTGACCTTGCCTTCGGTGAAAAATGCTAGCAGATGGCTTGGGGAGGAATGATTACACTTTTTTTTCTGTCATTCATAAAATTTATGTTTGCGCCTTTTGCGGGTCGAGGATTTGGACTTAATTTTATTGAAACATACTTATCTATCGTTGCAGGTGGAATCACTGCCGCAGCTATTTTTTACTTTTCTGCAGAATTCTTTATGATTCGTGCACACAAAAAAAGAAAAGCAAAAATTGATTTACTCCATTCTCAAGGAAAAATCTTTGTTCCAAAAAAAAGTTTTACTTGGATGAATAAATTTGTGGTTAGAATCAAAAGAACCTTTGGTCAAATTGGCATCTCTTTATGGGCTCCATTTTTTCTTTCTGTCCCAATTGGAAGTATTGTTGCTGCAAAATTTTACGGGAAGAGTAAAAAAACATTCCCGTTAATCGTTCTTGGCATGTTTGTCAATGGACTTATCACCACTAGTTTAAGCTTCCTTTTTTAGATGAAACATATCTTCTTCGATTTAGATCATACGCTTTGGGATTTTGAAAAGAATTCAGAAACTGCATTGATTATTCTTTACGAAGAATTAAAACTTTCTAACCATTTGCCATCTTTCCGAAGGTTTCATACGCAATACAAAAAAGTGAATGCACAATTATGGCATTTATACGGTACCGGAAAACTGACCAAAGAATCACTTCGTACAAAACGCTTTTCTCAAACTTTTGAAAAATTTGATTTTACAGACAATCATTTAGCAGAGAAAATGGCTAATCGATATTTAGAGGTTTCTCCGTATCAGACCAACCTGTTTCCAAATGCCATTTCATTGCTAGAAGAATTAAAACAAGAAGGGTATCAATTACACATCATTACGAATGGCTTCAAAGAAGTACAGCACATTAAACTTTCAGAAAGTAAATTAACTGACTTTTTTGACGTCATTCTTTGTTCTGAAGAAGTTGGAAAAAACAAACCTGCAAAAGAAGTCTTTCAAGAGGCTTTATCACGGGCCAATGCCAAAAGTGAAGAAAGCTTAATGGTTGGAGATAATTACTTAGCAGATATCATCGGGGCGGAAAGAAGCGGAATCAAAGGCATACTTTTCGACCCACACTCTAATCACAACGAAGGAACTCACGAATGGATCATTAAAGACTTAAGCGAAGTTACGGGGATGATTCCTTGGATAAAAAAGACGAATTAATCTTTTTTTACTCGAACCAAACTCAACTTAACAGGTTTTTCTGCTTGTCCGTATTTTATTTTAACTTTCAATCTGTTTTTACTAAAAAAACCAAATTTATACTCTATAGAATAGGGCGTATTGTCATCCATATTAATGAAATTCATATTTTTACTAGTCCCTTTAAAGTTGATGTTTTCATGATGAATAGTTGAATCATCTTCATTAAGATGTTCTCCTATTGAATAAATCATATTTCCACCAACTTCTCGAATAGTCATTCTTTCAACTTTAAGAGTGTCCCCTGTTTTGTTAATACGGTATTCAAACCCAACGAGCTTATTTCCTTGAACCCTCCAAGTTTCAAATCCGGATCCTTTTTTAAACTCCCAAGTTCCTTCCAATTTTAGTGACTTGTTAGACAATTGTCCAAAAGAAGTTAAAGACAATAAAACAAATACAATTCCGATTAATTTTAACATAATTCTAAAGTATTAATAATTAATATAATTCTTGGCGTAATTTTTCATAAAGAACCATTCCTGCAGCAACACTTACATTGAGAGAAGCAATTTCACCACGCATTGGAATCTTGCATTTAACATCTGCTAATTTTAATAAATCAGAAGTTATTCCATCCATTTCTGACCCCATAATCACACAAACAGCACCTTTGAAGTTGGTTTCATAAAGCGGAACGTTTCCTTTTTCTGTACAAGCAACAATACGTACTCCACATTGCTGGATGTAAAATAATGAATCCTTGAAATTATCCGCTTTACACACTTTAATTCTATTCAATGCACCAGCAGAGGTCTTAATAGCATCGGCTGTAACTTGTGCAGAACCTTTGTTGGGGATTAAAATTGCATCCACTCCTTCGCATTCTGCAGTTCGTGCAATTGCACCAAAATTTCTAATATCAGTCACTCTATCTAGCGCAAGAATAAAAGGTTTTTTCCCTTCCTCAATTAGCCCTTCAACTACCTCTTCAATATTATGATAATCAATAGGAGAAACAAGAGCAACAACACCTTGGTGGTTACTCTCTGTCATTGCATTTAATTTCTCCGTTGGAACAAATTGCAATTGAAAATGATGTCCTTTTAATTCTTCTTTCAACTCAAGGAAAAGCTCTTTGTCCATCCCTTTTTGAATCAGAATTTTATTGAAGCCTCTACCTGCTTTAATTGCTTCTATGACAGAACGAACTCCGAAAATCATATCTTCTTTTGGCTTTCTAGAGTAACTCTTTTCGTTAGGTTCTCGATCTCTTCTTTCGTATTTATTCTCGTATTTTGACATCTTTATTATATTTAGAAATGATAGACAAATTCAATTTTCATTTCTGAATTTACAGATTTAGCAACAGGACAAGCTTCACCAGCCCGCTTAACTTTCTTTTGAATAGCATCTGACCAGTTATTCTGTGTAAAATCTAAATCAATTTGTAATTCTGCTATTCTTCGAGGTGCAGAGCCCATTATTTTAGTAACCTCTGCATTGCAAAAGTCAAAATCAATTGCATGTTCTTGGCAATAAATTCCAATAATCGTAATTAAACAAGAAGCATAGGAGGTAGCCATTAAATCTGTTGGCGAAAAAGACTCTCCCTTTCCGTTATTATCCGTAGGTGCATCTGTTATTATTTCAACACCAGATTTAATGTGCGTACACTTTGTACTCAAATTCCCTAAATATTCAACTTTACTTGTTGCCATATTACCGTGCTTTTGTCTAACTTTGCATTCTTCTATTTAAATAGGAAGAACAAATACAAAAGTAGCTTTTTTAATTCGCAAGAAACAAAAGCTCTATTTTAAATATTTGAAGAATGAGTGAATTATCCGAAAATACTGACAAGGTTAGAATCAAAAAACCGAAATGGTTGCGTGTAAAATTGCCGACAGGGGAGAATTACAAAAAAGTAAGAGCCACTGTTGACAAGCATAATCTTCATACTATTTGTGAAAGTGGTAGCTGCCCAAATATGGGAGAATGTTGGGGAGAAGGAACGGCAACCTTTATGATTCTGGGAAATATTTGCACGCGGTCTTGTGGTTTTTGTGCTGTAAAAACAGGAAGACCAGATGCCGTTGATGAATTTGAACCTGGAAAAATTGCACACAGTGTAAAAACAATGGGAGTTAAACATGCTGTTATAACTTCTGTTGACCGTGACGATTTAAAAGATGGAGGATCACTTATTTGGGCACAAACGGTGAAAGCAGTAAGACATCAATCGCCTGGAACAACAATGGAGACATTAATCCCTGACTTTGCAGGTAAATGGGAGAATTTGCAAAACATAATTGATGTTGCACCAGAAATTGTCAGTCATAATTTAGAAACAGTTCGCCGTTTAACGAAAGAAGTTAGAATACAAGCAAAATACGACAGAAGTTTAGAAGTTCTTTTTAGATTAAAAAAGGGTGGAATGAAAACAAAATCAGGATTAATGTTAGGTATTGGTGAAACACACGAAGAAATCATGGAGTCGATGGAAGATTTAAGATCTGTAAATGTTGACGTTTTAACATTGGGTCAATACTTACAACCAACCACTAAACATCTTCCTGTTGCTGAGTTTGTGACACCTGAAAGATTTGCAGAATACAAAGAATTTGGTTTAAAAATTGGTTTTAGGTATGTTGAAAGTGGACCGTTAGTGAGATCTTCTTATCATGCTGAAAAGCACTTGTTTTAAAGTTAGACGTGTATATTATTCTGAGAATAACACCATAAACAAAGACAACAATACATTAAAATAAATTAATTTTACAAATGAAAGCACTTTGAACTGATTATAGTTCAATAAATATTGTTATTTTTACGACGCTAAAACCGATTCTCTTTATTTGAATCAAAAATATTATAATAATTAGTTACTTATGAAAAAATTAATCGCATCAACTCTTTTATTCTTCCTAGCAGGCAGTTCATTATTTGCTCAAGAGCCAACAAAAAAATGTGCTTCAAACGAAGCCCTAGAAGAAGTTTTTCAAATGTACCCTGAATTGAGAGATCATTACAACGCATCTCTATTACTACAGAACAGTCAAGTTACAACTAAATCTACTGGACAAAGTTATGTAATTCCTGTTGTTTTTCATATTCTTCACACTTATGGAAGTGAGAATATTTCAGATGCTCAGGTATATGATGCAATGCAGGTTTTAAATCGAGAATTTAATTCTGCTGATTCTGATTCTGTAGATGTTGTTCCCGAATACGACACTCTTATTGCAGATGTGCAAATTCAATTCAAATTAGCTTCAATTGACCCTTCAGGCAACTGTACCAATGGGATTGAACATATTTACACTCATGAATCAAATGTTGGTGATTCATATTCTAAAGTGCAACAATGGAACAGGGCTAAATACCTAAATATATGGGTGGTTAAAACAATAGGGCTTGCTGGAGCAGCAGCCTATGCTATAAAACCAGCAGGTACTGATGGAAATGGCTTTTGGGCCGATGGTATTGTGTCTAATCACACATACGTTGGTAGTATAGGTACTAGTAATCCAGGTAGAGAAACAACATTAACTCATGAGGTTGGGCATTATCTAAACTTATCTCATGTTTGGGGGAATACAAATGACCCAGGAGTTGCTTGTGGCGATGATGGAGTTTTAGATACACCTGTAACTATGGGATATAGCAATTGTCTTTTAGGTGCAGCAAATGATGGTCAACAATGTGACCCTTTAATCGAAGAAAATGTTCAAAATTACATGGAATACTCTTATTGTTCTCGACATTTCACACCTGGACAAGTAGAGTTTATGCACAATGCTATGGAAGGAATCTCAGGAGAAAGAAATAAACTATGGCAAGACTCAACCCTTATGGCAACTGGTGTATTTAATATCCCTAACCCACTAGACACTGTTCAAGACCCTTCAAATATATTGACTGTTCCTTTATGTGCCCCTATAGCAGATTTTTCTTTAACATCTGAATCTATATGTATGGGATCAAACATGGTATTCAATGATGCTTCATGGAACGCTACTATTGATACATGGAGTTGGTCTTTTCAAGATGGATCTCCAGCTACATCTAATTCAATGAATCCTTTTGTTTCATTTACTTCAGATGGATATAAAAATGTAACCTTAACAGTTTCTAATGCTTCTGGTTCTTCTTCTGAAACAAAACAAATATTTGTTTACGGAGGATGGGCAGATTTTAACGGTCCAACATCTTTCAATTTAAACGATAATTCTATCTATTTGTTTCAACAAAACAACCTTGAAGACAACTATGCTAAATTCGATATCTCTACTAACGGAGGAATTGATAACACGAGAGCTTTTAAACTAGGCAACTACAAAGATGTAGCTTTTGCAGAACAATTTACAAATGACTTCTTTTATAACAATAGACTTGGTGGTTCTGTAGATGAACTTATTTTCCCTCCTATCGATTTGCGATATACAACTGGCGCTCTTGTAAGTTTTAAATATTCTTTTGCGACGAATGGAAATACTCCTTCTGACATCACAGAAACAATAGGATTATATTCTTCTACAGATTGTGGAGCTACTTGGCAATACGAGTTTGGTGTTTTACAATCAGATATTTTAACTGGTGGTTTTGCAGGAAACACAGACTATAAGCCAACGTCTAATGCTCAATGGAAAGAGTTTATATACCCTTACACAAGCTCTTCTCTAGATGCACATACACTTTTTAAAATCCAATTTACAGCAACTGATTTATCAAATAACCTGTACATTGATGATATAAACATCTCTGGTACATTAAGCTTAACTGACGATGTTATTAACGCAATGGACTTAAGTGTATATCCAAATCCAACTACGAATGGGCAAGCGATTAATGTATCATTTAACGGACAAGATGTTGATGTTACTTTTACATTGAGAAATGCTCAAGGTCAAGTATTATCTGCCGAAACTGTTTCTGCAACAAATGCAGCTGTTGAGCATACGCTTAAAAGCTCAAGCAACCTTTCTGCAGGATGTTACTTTGTAGAAATCTCTTCTGGAGATTATAGAGTAACTAGAAAAGTTGTTGTTCTTTAATTAAGAGAACAAAATCAAATATTCTAAAAGCCTTTCAGTTATCTGAAAGGCTTTTTTTTATTAATTCAATGGCAATCATTTTTTTGTTGACTTAGAAAAATTAAATTTGTATTCAAACTAAATAGATTATGAGCAATTTCGATATAATAATTATAGGTTCAGGACCTGGAGGGTATGTTGCTGCAATTCGTTGCGCGCAATTAGGCATGAAGACAGCAATTATTGAAAAGTATGATACACTTGGTGGTACTTGTTTAAACGTTGGTTGTATTCCTTCGAAAGCTCTTTTAGATTCATCTGAACACTTTCACAACGCAACTCATAGTTTTAAAGAGCATGGAATTGATGTAAAGGAAGTTAAGGCAAACATCAAGCAAATGATCAAGAGAAAGAACGATGTTGTTTCTCAAACTTGTGATGGTGTTAAATTCTTAATGGACAAAAATGACATCACTGTGTACACAGGTGTCGGCTCAATCGTTGATAAAAACACCGTAAAAGTTGTAGGAAGTGACAAAAAAGAAATATCAATTCAGACTAAAAATATACTTCTTGCAACGGGTTCTAAGCCAAATTTCTTTCCAGGAATGGAACCTGACAAGAAGAGAATTATTACTTCTACTGAAGCGTTAAATCTTGCAGAAATTCCAAAGAAAATGTTGGTAATTGGCGGAGGAGTTATCGGTTTAGAATTAGGTTCTGTTTTTAATCGATTAGGAACTCAGGTAGATGTTGTTGAATTTGCTCCAACTATTACTCCTGGTATGGATAAAACGATGATCAAAGAGCTAACTAAGGTTCTTAAAAAGTCAGGTTTTAAACTTCACCTTCAACACAAAGTTCTAAACGTTAAGAATACCGGAAAAGGTGTTCAGTTAACGGCTTTAAATAAGAAGAATGAAGAAGTTGTCATGGAAGCAGATTACTGTTTAGTTGCAGTAGGAAGAAAACCATACACAGAAGGGTTAGGATTAGAAAACGTTGGACTTTCAACAAACAATAAAGGACAAATTGAAGTCAATGCAAACCTACAAACTTCTGTTCCTAACATTTTTGCAATTGGTGATGTGATAAAAGGAGCAATGCTAGCTCACAAAGCAGAAGAAGAAGGAGTGTATGTTGCGGAATTCTTGGCAGGACAAAAACCACACATAAATTACAACCTTATTCCTGGTGTCATTTATACGTGGCCAGAAGTTGCATCTGTTGGTAAAACAGAAGACGAACTAATTGCCGAAGGAAAAGAAATTAAAGTTGGTGCATTCCCAATAAAAGCACTAGGAAGAGCAAGAGCAAGTATGGATATTATGGGAACTGTTAAAATAATAGCAGACAAAGAAACGGATGAAGTTCTTGGAGTGCACATGATTGCTCCACGAGCAGCTGATTTAATTATGGAAGCAGTTGTCGCTATGGAATATAGAGCTTCTGCAGAAGATATTGCTAGAATTTGTCATCCACATCCAACTTATTCTGAAGCTGTAAAAGAAGCTGCAATGGCTGCAACTGAAGATAGAGCAATGCACATTTAAACAAAATCAATTATTTAGAATACTGAAAGCGGACAATTTGTTCCGCTTTTTTGTTTTGTACTGTAAAAGCAGAATTTGAACCTCCTCCAGCAGAAGAATGATTCGGATGCCATTTCCAAAGGAAACCTCCAGCAAAAAAGCCTTTGTCCCAAAGTGATTCATACAAAGCCTTCAATGATTCAACTTGTGTATCCTCATCTATTTTTCCTTTGATGCTAAAATCCCAAGGCTTTTTCGCTGCGAAGGTCATACTTCGGTACCCGTATTCTGTAAATAAAATAGGTCTGTTTTCTTTTTCTGAAATGTCTTTCAATTTTTCAACGATAGGGAACCAACTTTCAACCAACTCACTTTTTTTTGGTTTCGCATTATCAGAAAGAGGAAAGTAAGCATCAATTCCGATATAATCAATCTGTTCCCAAAAAGGAACTTTATCATAGCAATCCCAATTCTCAGCATAGGTCAATTTACCCGAATAAACAGATTTGATTTCAGCAATTAAGTCCTTCCAAAATTTTGGTCTTTCTGTCACAAACTGATTCAACTCTGTTCCAATACATAATATCTCAACGTGGTATTTTTCCGACAATTTTGCAAAGGTTAAAATGTATTCTTGATAGGCCTTTTCAAAAATTAACCAATCTTTTTTCGAATTCATTTCAATGTAACCAGTAAATGTTCCATGACCAATCCATATTTGAGGCTTGACCATTATTTTAAAACCATTTTGGTGCAAAATCTTGATGCTCTCATCTACTCCATCAACCTTCTCTCCTATCCATTGCCATTTACTGTCAAATGTTAATTTTGGACTATCAGCTGCAGGCATAAATGAAAATGGAATCACTGCGGCGTAATTACTTTTTAGATTTAAAAGGGGAGTAATCTGATTTAGATTTAGCAGTTCATTTTCTGACACCAAATTTACCCCATTTATTTTCTCCAATTCTATATCAACCAATTCATTTGACACTTGAGATTGACAAGAGAAAAAAAGGAAAGCAAGAAAGAAAAACAAAACATTTTGCATGGGCAGATATGGTAATAATTAATCTAAAGTACAATTTAATATTCAATCCAAAAAAAACACTTTATGCATGCATAGTATTTAATATTTTTCGTATCTTGCAACTCGAAAATTCACTATTAAATAATAAAATGTCAGAAAACACAAGTAAACCAATTAAAGGAGGCGAGTTTATCATAAGAGACACTGCCCCATCAGAGATTTTTATTCCAGAAAGTTGGACGGAAGAGCAAAAAATGATCGGAGACATGTGTCTTGATTTTATTAGTGCAGAGATCCTTCCAAATCTTGATAGAATAGATGCTATGGAAGAAGGATTAATGCCTTCATTGATTGAAAAAGCTGGTGAATTAGGTCTAGTTGGAATGTCTGTTCCTGAAGAGTTAGGAGGAATGGGTGTTAATTTTAAAACATCTTTATTAACAACAGAAAAACTAGCACATGGATTCTCATTCTCTGTTGCCTACAGTGCTCACACAGGTATCGGAACACTTCCATTGTTGTATTATGGAACAGAAGAACAAAAGAAAAAATACATTCCAAGATTAGCTTCTGGAGAATGGAAAGCGGCCTATTGCTTAACAGAACCTGGATCGGGATCGGATGCTAATTCAGGAAAAACAAAAGCAGTTCTTTCTGAAGATGGAAAACATTACATCGTGAATGGACAAAAAATGTGGATTACTAATGCAGGTTTCGCGAACTTCTTTACGGTTTTTGCTAAAATTGATGACGATAAAAAATTATCTGCCTTTTTAATTGAAGCAGACAGTGAGGGAATCACACTGAATCCTGAAGAAAAGAAAATGGGAATCAAAGGTTCTTCCACTCGACAAGTTTTCTTTAACAACGTCAAAGTTCCTGTTGAAAATTTACTTTCTGACAGAGAGAATGGATTCAAAATCGCTTTGAATATCTTAAATATTGGAAGAATTAAACTTGGAGCTGCCGTAATGGGAGGATCTAAAGCTGCAATTACGGACTCTGTTAAATATGCTAATGAAAGAGAGCAATTTGGACGCCCAATATCTAAATACGGTGCAATCCGTTATAAGTTAGCAGAGCAAGCAATACAAACATTTGCAGTTGAATCTGCAATTTACAGAGCCGGACAAAACATTGACGATGCAATTGCAGGTTATGTTTCTGAAGGAATGGACAAAGCACAAGCAACCTTAAAAGGAATTGAGTTATTCGCTCCAGAATGTGCTATTTTAAAGGTTGCTGGTTCTGAAGCACTCGATTATGTAGTAGATGAAGCAGTTCAGATTTTTGGTGGAATGGGTTATTCTGCTGAATCTTCTGTAGAAAGAGCTTACCGTGATGCGAGAATCAATCGGATTTTTGAAGGAACGAATGAAATTAACCGCTTATTAGTGGTAGACATGGTTCTTCGTAGAGCAATGAAGGGGGAATTAGACTTAATGGGTCCAGCAATGGCCGTTGCCAATGAGTTAATGAGTATTCCTGATTTTGCCGAGAAGCCAACTTCAATTTTAGGCAATGAAGAATTGTACTTGAAAGGATTTAAGAAAACGATTCTAATGATTGCTGGTTCTGCAGTTCAAAAATTGATGCAAACAATGTCAAAAGAGCAAGAAATTCTCATGAACATTGCAGACATCTCTATCTGGACTTATTTAGCTGAATCTTCTTTGCTGAGAGTTCAACAAATGATTGAAATGAAAGGCGAAGAAAATTGCCAAGAACAAATAGCAATGGTTAAAACGTATTTTTACGATGTCGCTGATTTGATTAATAAAGCAGGTAAAGACGCATTGAATTCTTTCACGGAAGGAGATGAACTTAGAATGATGTTGATGGGACTAAAGCGTTTCACAAAAACAGAACCTTTCAACCCGAAAGAAGCGAGACAGTTAATTGCTAGTAAGTTAATCGAAAAGAACGCGTATTGTTATTAAAATACCTATTGCATATAATTCTAAAAGGCTGTAATAATTTACAGTCTTTTTTTGTACATTTGCGTTCAATCAATTTATTACATAAATAATGAAAAAATTAATTTACCCTATTGCACTCGTTGCTTTTGCGTTGGTTTCTTGTAAGAAGGACTATACTTGTAGTTGTACAAACACTTCAATATCAACTTCTCCAAGTAGCGGATCAACATCATCTGTTTCTTCATCAAAGACAACCTTTAAGGATGTTAAGAAGAGTTACATGTCAGAGAAAGCAGAATGTTTCTCTACTACTTCTTCTTACACTTATGAAACAACTGTATATCCTGGAGGAGTACCAACAACTGAAACAGTTAAAGTTACCAATACTAATGATTGTTCAATCGAAAAATAAACCAATTATGAAAAAAATATTAATCGCATCATTAGCTGTTATAGCCTTAGCTTCTTGTAAGAAGAATTACTTATGTGAATGTACAGAAACATACACCAACAGTTCAGGGACAACAGTTTCTACAAGCTCAGTTGAAATAAAAGATGTAAAGAAAAAATACGTTGAATCAAGTTATGATTGTATATCATATGAATCAACATATACTAATTCTTCAGGAAATGTATCAACATCAAATATTGACTGCAGTATTACTAAGAAATAGTTAGAAAACAATACCATAAAAAAGGGGAGCAATTAATTGCTCCCCTTTTTTAATGCTTAATCAATTAGCTTACTTTTTCAAGGTGATTCCGTCTGCTTCAAAACCAATTTCAAATTTAGGCTCTGTGATTGCTGCAATTTCTTCTTCGCTCTTACCTGCGTCTTCTGCAAAATGTTGCAATAAATCAACTGGAATAGTGTCCCAATGAGCAGAACCATGAAGGTAAGCTCCCGTTCCAATCTCTGTTGCTGGTGGAATCGTAAAATGATCCTTGAAACGAACCATAAACGTTTCTCCATTTCCTTTATCAATGTTCACCCAACATCCTGCTTTAGAGCAAACCTCTGAAATATCTGCCTCAATCGTAAATGTTTTTGCTTCCTGTCCTTCAGTCATTGAACTGAGCATTTCTTCTACAGAAATTGCATCTGCAACAGTCACCTTTACTTCGCCGTAAGACTCTCCAAGCGCTACTGCTTCTACAACTTCATCTGCTACAACTTCTTTTACTTCTGACGAACAAGCAGTCGCTAATAAAGCAACTCCCATAATAATTCCAAATCCTTTCATTTTGTTTCTTTTAAGTTTCTAAATCTCCACAAATATCGGAAGATTCTATAAGCTTTCCACTATTTATGAAACAAAAAAATCGCACTCATTGAATGCGATTTAGAATCTTAAATTATTCCGTACTTACTTCAAATATTCCTTCATAAATTGATCTAAGCTTAATAGTGTATCGTCAACTTTAACTTCTTGAACTTTACAAGAACTTAAAAAACGCCCCATAATTAATTCACCTTTTTCTTGATCTTCTTTCATCGTTACAACAGCTTGTTGATTACTAGCATCAAATGCAATTGAAAAATACGAAGCGTAATATTTAGAAACTTTATCAATGTGATCTTGTGTGATATCTGACGGAAGTGTATATGTATATACTCTTGTAACTTTACTTTTCTGTAATGCTGCTTTACCTTCTGTTGACGCAACCTTTTGAACATCTTGAGAAAACCCAGTTAAAGTCAATGTTAAAACGGCAATTAATGTAAAAAATATCTTCTTCATAATTCTATAATTTCTTTCTGTTATTAATAGAACGTACTAAACTCTATAAAAGTTGTATCATTCTTTGGCTAATGTACAATTTTTTTGCCAACTTTACTCCATGAGCGGACTTCTCCCCTATTTCAAGAAAGGACAAATAGAAGCTGGTTGCGATGAAGCAGGAAGAGGTTGTCTTGCTGGACCTGTTGTAGCGGCTGCAGTTATTCTCCCAAAAGGATTTAAGAATGACTTATTGAACGATTCTAAAAAACTAACGGAGGCACAGAGAAAAAAATTGCGCCCCATCATCGAAGAAGAAGCTTTGGCTTATGGAGTTTCTTTTGTCGATGAAAAAGAAATTGATCAAATCAACATTCTCAATGCAAGTTTTACGGCAATGCACAGAGCGGTTGACCAACTCACAACTTATCCAGAAATGTTACTCATTGATGGCAATCGTTTCAATCCTTATGCAGGTATTCAACACGAATGCATCATAAAAGGTGACGGGAAATATCTCTCCATTGCTGCGGCATCTGTTCTAGCAAAAACATATCGAGATGAATTAATGGAACAATTGGATGAAGAATTTCCTGTTTACGATTGGAAAAAAAACAAAGGTTATCCGACTAAAAAACATAGGATTGCTATTTTAAATCATGGAGATTGTAAGTACCATCGTAAAACTTTTCGCTTGCTTCCTGAAAATCAACTTTCACTTTTCGACTAATGGCAAGATTTAACATTCGATGCTACGCGCTCATCATTAATGATCAAAAAGAAATTCTCCTTTCTGATGAACATCGATTTGGAAAAGCATTTACAAAATTTGTTGGCGGAGGGTTAGAATTCGGTGAAGGAACTAAAGAATGTCTTGAACGAGAATTGTTAGAGGAATTAGGATTGGAGACTATTATTGGTGATTTATTTTATGTTAATGATTTTTTCCAACAGTCTGCATTTCGAGAAGAAGATCAAATACTCAGTTTCTATTTCTTTGTGGAGAAAATTGATTACTCACAAATCACTGCAAAAAATCATTCCTTTCCTTTGACTGAAGATGGAGAGAAATTTCGTTGGAAAAGAATTTCAGAGTTAACAATGAATGATGTAACTTTCCCAATTGATAAGGTTGTTGTGGAGAAGGTTAGGTGTTTATTTTAGAAATATTTTTTAATAAAACAATCTCATCCACTTTTTACTCCTACACTACCGTTTGGTCTTCATCTTGCTACCACAAGATTCTTATTGCTAAAAAAGTTCGCAAGAAAGTCTAGCGCTGACATAAACTTTCCATAAACCCAAACTACGCTCCACAAATCCGAAGAACT
>JAJRQP010000284.1 GCA_024280195.1 Bacteroidota bacterium
CATCGTTAAACTCACATTCTACTGTTTGAAAAGAGACAACTTCTCCTTCTTCATTTCGAGCGACTATTACCGACAATTCTTTATCGAAAGGAATTATTTCTTCAATAAGACTTGGTTCACTAAATAGAGAGTTTAAATCTTCGGCAGATTTTACAATTTTCACACCTTGACCATCGTACCCTCCCGTTCTCAGTTTTTGTACAAAAGGCAGTTTCTCTTCTAGATTGGATTCATTTTTTCCATTCACTAAAAAGAAAGGTGAGGTTGGAATATCATTCTCTACATAAAATTGTTTTTGCAATCCTTTGTCTTTTATAATTTCCAAAACTCGAGGTTGAGGATATACAATCACCCCTTGTTTTTCTAACTCAAAAAGGGCTTCTACATTTACGTTCTCAATTTCTATGGTTAACACATCCATGTTTTTTCCAAAAGCCATCACATCGTCGTAGTTCTGAATATCTCCTTTTGTAAAAGGACACGCAAGCGAAGCACTTGGAGCATTATGGTCGTTTTCAAGAATATGAACGGCAATGTTATAATTGACTGCTTCTTGAATGAACATTCTTCCGAGCTGACCTCCTCCGAGGATGCCTAAACGTAGGTCTTTGCCAAAGAGATTTTTTTTCATGCCCTCAAAGATAAACCGTTTTTGTATTCTATTGATGATTGTCTATAAATAATGTCACTTTTTTCTTCAGAAAGTAGTACTTTTACCATTCAAAATTGACGGAAAGAATGATTCAAGTTCTAGATAAAACATTCGAGACATTTATAACTCGAGAAGAATTAGCCAAAGAGGTTAAGTCACTTGCTACGCAACTAAATGAAGATTACAAGAACGAAGAGGTCGTTTTTATAGCTGTTCTCAACGGCTCATTTATGTTTGCTTCTGATTTGATGAAAGAAGTTGATTTGGTATCAGAAATCACCTTTATCAAGATGAGTTCTTATCACGGAACAGAATCTACGGGTCGTGTTGATGAATTAATTGGCTTGAACAATGACTTATCAGGAAAACATGTTGTCATTGTGGAAGACATCATCGATTCAGGTTTAACGATGAATAAAATCATTTCTTTATTAGAAATGGAAGATCCAAAATCGGTAAAAATTTGTTCATTACTATATAAGCCGGAAGCCTTTAAAGGTGAGCACAAACCTGACTACATCGGGTTCTCAATACCAAATGCGTTTGTAGTTGGTTATGGATTAGATTACGATGAGAAAGGAAGAAACTTAGATGCGATTTATCAAATTAGAGAAGAGGGAGGAACAGCCTTCGATAAAGCAGAATTAGAAAATAAAGATAAGATGTTAAATGTAGTTTTATTTGGGCCTCCTGGTGCTGGAAAAGGAACGCAATCACAAAGATTGGTAGAGAAATATGGATTGATACATCTTTCTACCGGTGATATTTTTAGAAAGAACATTAAAGGAGAAACAAAACTTGGGGTTTTAGCAAAGAGTTATATGGATAAAGGGCAACTTGTTCCAGATGAGGTGACAATCAACTTGTTAAAATCCGAAGTATTGAAACATGAGAACCCAAAAGGATTTATTTTTGATGGTTTTCCAAGAACAAATACACAAGCAGAAGCATTGGATGAGTTTTTAGCAGGAATTGATTCTTCTATCGCTCAAATGATTTCTCTAGATGTAGAAGAAGGAGAGTTGAAAAAACGATTAGCTAATCGTGCGAAAGAAAGTGGACGAGTGGACGATGCAAATCCTGAGGTAATACAAAAAAGAATTAATGTTTATCGTGCTGAAACAGCGCCGGTAAAAGAATTCTATGCCTCACAAAATAAATGGATGAAAATTGATGGACTAGGTTCTATCGAAGACATTACTAATCGATTGTTTAAAGCGATTGATTCTCTTAAATAGATTAGTTTAGTCACGGGTTGACTTAAAGTCACCCCGTGACTAAACTTAAAAAATTCCAACCCTATGGCTTCTAATAACTTTGTAGATTACGTAAAAATTCACACAACTTCTGGTCAAGGAGGTGGAGGTTCAGCCCATTTTCGTAGAGAAAAATACATTCCCAAAGGTGGGCCTGATGGTGGAGATGGAGGCCGTGGTGGACACGTTATTCTTAGAGGAAATAAGCAATTATGGACACTCTTACATCTAAAATTTAAGAAACATATCAAAGCTGGTCATGGAGGTTACGGTTCTTCTGCATTGAAAACAGGAGCACAAGGTAAAGATGAATACATCGATGTCCCTTTAGGAACAATTGTTCGAGATCCTGACACACACGAATTTCTTTTTGAAATAACCGATGATGGCGAAGAAAAAATCATTGAAAAAGGTGGACGAGGAGGTTTAGGTAATGACCATTTTAAATCATCAACAAATCAAACTCCTCGTTTTGCGCAACCTGGAGAGGATGGTGGAGAAGGGTGGAAAATACTCGAATTAAAAGTTTTAGCAGATGTTGGATTGGTTGGCTTCCCGAATGCAGGGAAAAGCACATTGTTGTCAGTTGTTTCTGCGGCAAAACCAGAGATTGCTAACTATCCTTTTACGACAATCAAACCCAATTTAGGAATTGTAAAATATAGAGATCATCGCTCATATATCATGGCAGATATACCTGGCATCATAGAAGACGCACACAAAGGCAAAGGGTTAGGTTTGCGTTTTTTACGTCACATTGAGCGTAATTCTTTGCTGTTATTTATGATCCCTGCGGATAGTGATGACATCAAGAAAGAATATGCTGTGTTACTCAATGAATTGAATTTGTACAACCCAGAATTGATGCACAAAGATAAGTTGCTAGCAATTTCAAAATCAGATATGCTCGACGACGAATTAACGGAAGAAATAAAAAAAGACTTGCCAGAAGGTATTGAAACTCGATTTATTTCTTCGGTTGCACAACAAGGGATTGTAGAACTCAATGACTTGATTTGGAAAACATTGAACGATGATTGATTTTTTAGAATCACTCGATCATTCGATGATTCTTGCCGTTAATGGTTGGAATTCCCCATTCTGGGATGAGGTGATGTGGGTTGTTTCTGGAAAACTAACATGGATTCCATTCTACCTTTTACTGTTCTATTTGTTCTACAAAAAAGGGGGGCTTAAACGGGCCGGTTTCTTTTTAATTTGTACCATTATTGCTGTTGCAGTAGCTGATTTTTCTTCTGTTCACTTATTCAAAGAAGTGTTTTTACGTTACCGACCTTCGCATAATTTATTATTGACAGACCAATTACATTTTCATCAATACGATGATGGTAATTTCTATAAGGGAGGAACTTATGGCTTTGTTTCTTCTCATGCGGCTAATTTTTTTGCTGTTTGTACATTTGCTTTTTTAGCACTTAGAAAATATTACCCTCGGATATTTCCGTTTTTGTTGTTTGTAGCAGCTCTAATTGCTTACAGCAGAATGTACTTAGGAGTTCACTACTTTAGTGATGTCTTTGCAGGGGGAATACTAGGTGTTGTTTCTGCATTATTCTCCTATCGTTTTGTATTTTTGAAGCTAGTTGCGAGAATAAAAGAGACAAAATGACGTACCTATATATATTTATCGGAGGAGGTTTAGGGAGCTTAGCAAGATACCTAACAAGCAAAGGAGCGTCAGCATTGTTTACAACCAACTTCCCTTTGGGCACTTTCATTTCCAATATTCTTGCCTGCGTTATTTTAGCTTTGCTAGTTGTTTTTGTGAGCAATAAGCAAGATGAATTTTCTTGGTTACAACCTTTGCTAATTGTTGGTTTTTGTGGAGGGTATAGCACGTTTAGTACGTTTAGTAATGAAACGGTTACCTTATTGAATGAAGGGTATTGGGGAATTGCTATCGCAAATATTGTTATTTCAATTGTTGTGGGTGTCGGTTTGATTTGGATGTTGAGAAGAGGGTAGGAGCTTTAATTATTCATCTCCATTTCTTTAACTCCCAATTTTGTTCTAATCGCTCTTTGATTAGAGTGTCATTAGAGACACCGTGAGGAGACAAGAGTAAATGTTTTCTTTTCAGTTTAGGTATTAATTTACGTTCTAAAGTATCTCGGTGTACTATATGCCAACCAAAATGCTTTCCTTGAACATTATGAGGGGACCTGGTCCAATATTCAATTTTGTAATTTTTTGGGAGTTCGTAGCATCCTATAAATTCAACTATTTTTCTTCGGTGTGCTATATTTAAAGGGAAGCCACAACACCACTTTTGATCTTTATCAATTTCTGATTGCTTAATTTCTGTAGAATCCTTAATTATATTAAGAACACGGATATACTCAACCCCCATGCTGTCTACTTCTATAAATTGAAAAAACCCAAAACCGATTTTAGTTTGGATACTAAAAACCTGTCCTTTAATTAATTTCATACTTTTAATTTCCTATTCAAACCCATTCTCTAAAAAAGCACTCACTTCTTTCTCCACCTTGCCTCTTTCTTCTATCAATTCAGATAAATCTAATTCATTCACTCTTCCCTTTTCTTTGTATCGTTTCAAAGTTGTTAACCAGTCATAAAAAATAGGAGCTGTAATTCCAATTACCACAAAAAAGTACAACCAATACCACCATCCACTAATCCCTAAATCGAGGACGTTATAGAGAATGGCAAGTAAAGCCATGTTAGAGAATGCGATGAGAATCACCCCTAAAAACATTTTAACAGAGCTCCAAAAAACAGGACGTTTCATTGTTTTTTCTGTAAATTTTTTCACCCATAAATATTGCCATCCTGCGTGTATTGCTCCAATGAATGCAAGTGGTGCAAGGAATATTAAATAGAGAATTTCTTTAGACCTACTTCCGCTTGGATCCTCTTTTTTCCAGAAAAGCAGCTCTTCAGATACATTTTTCTCTTCTAAAGAAGCATTGTATTCTTCAAGTGATGTTTTTAATGCAAGCAATTGTTCTTGGTTTCTTGCATCATCGTTTAGCCACGTTGCTAGAGATTTAGAATATTTCCAACGATTTACTAATGAAATACTCCTATCGAAATTGCGTAAATTCATTCCTTTTCTAGTGATTTTTAGAATGTTTTCATGCATAGGTGCCAGTTCTAACTTTCGGTTATCAGTTAGTTGTTCTCGCATTAACACCTCGATTCTTCGCGTTAAATCTGTGATAATTTTCGCAGGATTATCTTCGTATTCTGATCGATAGTCATTCAAGCATATTTTATCAGAATAAGAAATCAATAAATCACTCCGCATTTCTTTTGGGTCAGAATAATTGACACCAACTGCACAGATGTAAACTTTCTTCTTCCAATTCATTTTTTCCATTGCAATGAATCCAATTTTTACCGCACCTTTTTTCACTGGTTTTAATCGTCTAATAAAAGTATCGTCGGTAAAACCTTCTCCAAAAATCAATAGATTCCTACCAAAAGAGAGAATTCTAGCACAGGTGTCAAAAACAGCTTCATTTTTTTTGGTGGCATCTTTTCCATCTAATTGTCGATAAATAGGAAGCATCTGAGCGGCCCATAAAAACGGCTTACTAAATGTAGTAAAAACATCAGAACGAGTCATAAAAAAAACAGAAGGGCGGTTAAACCCTGCAACAATCAGCGGATCCATAAAAGAAGATGCGTGATTACTAACGTAGATCGTTCTGCCAAATAATTGCTTGGGAGAATTCACCATCTTCCTTCGTGTATAATAAATACTCAATGGATAAACCAGAAATAACTTCATTAAAAAATAGATAATTCTCATGCTTCAATTTTCTTTAGTGAGCAAAGATAATAAAAAGAGAATGGAGTAAAAGTTAAGAATAGAAAGCTGTCAGGGCAAACTCATACTTTTATATGTGTGTATTTTGCCACAAATGCAGGAATAAGTTGTTTAAAAAGCAGTAATATGATTGAATTAATAGAGAGCGTCTATAAATTCTCAAAAAACACCTTCTTTTTTTCAAAATTCTTCCATATTACAAGAGAAGATTCGTGCATTCGTGGTTTTTTTAACAAAGTGTGAGTTTTTCCTCAAAAAGCAGTCCAGTACTCCAACAATCTAATGCTCCAAACCTCTGCTTTAGTTCTTCACATCTTATTTGCTCATAACTTTTCAATTACAATCTATAACATCAACATTCGATTTCTTAACTTCGAATCATTAAATACTCAAGAAATGAAAAATGTAGCCATCATCTGTGGAGGATTCTCTTCTGAATTCGATATTTCTGTTAAAAGTGCGGAGAATATTCAAGCAAATTTCCCGGATGACTTTGCTGCGTATATAATTCTGTTTAAAAAAGAAGGGTGGTTTGCAAAAATTAACGGGATAGAAATTCCATTTGACCCTAGAGGTATGGCTTTTGTTTTGGAGAACGAAACCGTAATAATGGACTTAGCAATTGTTTACATTCACGGAGATCCGGGTGAAAATGGAAAAGTGCAAGCTTATCTTGAAATGATTGATATGCCCTATGTGAACTCAGGGCCTTTAGCTTCGCAATTGTCTTTTGATAAATGGTATTGCAATCAATTTTTAAAAGGATTTGGGTTTAATGTTGCAGATTCAATTTATTGGACAGATGCCGCTGACATTCCTACCAACAAAGCGATAATTGACCAACTAGGCCTACCTGTTTTTGTAAAACCGTGCGATTCAGGTTCAAGTTATGGCATTTCAAAAGTAAGTAAAGAAGAGGATGTTCAAGTTGCTATTAAAGAAGCATTTCATGAAGGAGGAACTGTGATAATTGAAGGTTTTCTGGATGGCACAGAAGTAACATGTGGTGTTTACCGTTCAAAAGAAGGCTTAATAGCGCTTCCTTTGACAGAAATAGTAACAGAAAATGACTTCTTTGATTTTGAAGCAAAATACAAAGGTTTATCAGAAGAAATTACTCCTGCAAGAATCAGTGAACAATTGACTAAAGAAGTTCAACTTATCTCTAAAAACGTTTATCAATTGCTCAACTTACGATCTATTGCAAGAATAGATTTTATGCTCGTTGACAATAAGCCTTTTATTATAGAAGTGAACACAACTCCTGGCTTTTCCAAGGAAAGCATCGTTCCAAAAATGATTGAGGCAACAGGAAAGTCAATGAAAGAGTTTTGGGGTGAAATACTAGAAAAAGAAGCTTAAAAGGTTGCAATTTTATTGAACAAAACCTCCATTTTCTTCTTTACATTTCTTGTACTTCCTTCTTGATTATTAACAACAATAGCGAAAGCATATTTCTTTCCACTTGTAGAATGAATATAACCCGCATAGCTTTTAATTCGAGTCATTGTTCCGCTTTTTGCGTGTATTTTTCCATGACCAGATTGGTTGCGACAAACA
>JAJRQP010000285.1 GCA_024280195.1 Bacteroidota bacterium
AAAAATAAGAAAGACATCGATGAAATTAAGCCTGACTATTTAAAAGGGTTGACGTTTCATTATGTAAAGAAAATGGAAGAGGTATTGAAAATTGCTTTAACTGATGAGAAAGTTAAAAATGCAATAGAATTGTAAAAAAAAGATAGTGGCGGTCAGATGCTGTCACTACCTTTTTTAAGAATAGTGTTCTAATTTTTCTTTCCTTTGTTCCATGGCATCATTGCTATTCCCATACGCATATAACACTTATCAATAATTGAGGTGACAATTAAACCTGTGCAAAGAATAATTGGAATAAGAATGAAACTTGGAGAAATGTAGTGTTGACCAAGAATAAATGTCAAAAGAAGAATCCCAATAAAAAAACGAAACTGTCTATCAACAGACCAGCCATTAGAAGCTTTTGACAATTGATTCATTCTAATATCTTCTATATGGTTTTCTAGAACAGAAACATCAAATTTATTCCCCTCACTTAACCTATCGTATATTTTTTTCGCTCTAGTTCCGCTTTGGCAAACTAAGATGATTAGTTTACCTTGAAATTGATAGAATGCATTAAGATTAAAGCTAGAAGAGGGGAGGTTAATTGAACCAGAAATATTAGAATCAGAAAATTCTTTCTTTTCTCTAACATCTATGATAATAGCGTTTGCTTTATTCATAGAATGAATGGCATCGTTTAGGCTGATAGTCTTCATATTGTTCACTAAAATTAAGGTGTAAAAGTAGTCATTGCTTATGAGAATCTATACAAAAAAAGAGGGCGAATAAATCGCCCTCTCTAAAAATTCTAAAACGAGATCTTAATGATCATGTCCGTCATGAGAAACAAATGTAGTTGTCTTAACAATTACTCTTCTGTTTTTTGCTCTACCTGCAGATGTTTTATTGTCAGCAATTGGTTGAGTCTCACCATATCCTTGAGAAGACAAGTGATCAGTTTTAACACCATGAGATAATAAGTAATCCTTAACAGCTTTTGCTCTTGACTTTGATAACTTTAAATTTAAAGCATCTTTACCTTGACTGTCAGTATGACCTTCAATAGTTGCTTTAACTTCTTCATGTTTTTTCAAGATCCCAGCAATTATATCTAAATCTGGATAAGACTTTTTCATAATCACAGCAGAACCAGAATTGAAGTAGATGTGCTTAGATGCTTTTTGAAGTGCATGAATTTCATCCTCATTTAAGACACAACCTTTTAATTCTATTTTACCTGGAGTATCTGGACATAAATCATCTTTATCAGCGACACCATCACCATCACTATCAGGACAACCATTTACCGTTCCTTTTACAGTTGGACAATCATCCATAGAATCAACTACGCCATCACCATCAGTGTCTTTAGGCTCTTCTCCTTTAGGGCACCCTTCGTTAGCAGCAATACCTTTAACAGTTGGACACTTATCTTTGTAATCAGCAATTCCATCACCATCTGTATCGATAGCACAACCGCTAGCATCAACAGCAACACCTTCAGGAGTTGTTAAACACTTATCGTTTGTATCAGGAACACCATCTTTATCACCATCTAAAGCACATCCCATTGCATCAACTGCAACACCAGCTGTCGTTGTTGGACATTTGTCATCTTCATCAGCTACACCATCACCATCAGCATCTCTCGCTGCTCCAACACCTAAAGTTGGTCCGTAAATGTAATAATATGCTCTTCTGCTATCATTTTCCTTCATAGGAACAACCGTTTTTTCAGTTGTAAATGATCCTGCAAAAGCTCCGATTGAGAAAAACTTCTCTCCACCAGTTGCTGTGAAACTACCAGAAACAGTCGTCCAACCACTTTCATCTGTAATCATTTCTGAAGACTTAATTTGTGGAGTTAAAGACATTGCTTGATTGTTTTTTTCAGCTAATCTTTCTTTAGAGAAATAAACACCTAATCCATTTACTGCTCTTGCAGATTTCTCTGCTAAACTAACTTTAAAAGAAAAGTCATAATTTTGTCCTGCAACTAAAGCTGTTGTAATCTCTCCTTGCAAATACTCAGCGTATTTTTGGTGTGATTTTTCGCTCGTAATGTCAAAGTTTAATGCAGTTTTTACTGCGCTAATTCTTTCATCATCATAAAAGGCAATTAAACCTGCATAGTTACCTGTTGAAGCTTGAGTTCCCATAAAATTATTAGGAATACCCGTACTTGCTTTTTTAAACTTACTGTTGAAGATATCAACAGATCCTCTATTTGCATCAGACCATCCATCAGCTTTTGCGATGTGCGTCCAGCCACATGATCCTTTTTCAGCAATGTTGAATTCAGGATTTTTGACTAAATTTTGAGAGATTGCGGCGAATGAAGTTACGCATGCAACACTTAAAATTAACTTTTTCATTTGTTTTTGGTTTTTTGTTAGTAAAAAATACTACAGCATAAAGATAGTAAAAATTAACATTTAGTTAGACTGACTTTAACTCAATTTTAACAATTGACTCTTAATATGCAGAGAACTAATCATTCATAAAAAGTATAAAAGGGCTACTTTTAGTAGATTTCATGTAACTTTTTGCATTTTTTTTCGATATACTTATTTAGGTATGAAATTTGATTTCGGTAAGCAATAATTAACTAATTTGAATGGAAAAAATATACATTACTCTCCTTTTTGTTACTATTTCAATATTCTGTTTTTCTCAAGAAGAAGCAGAATCATGTACAAAACCTTCTAAAAAAGTGATGAAATTGATCAACGCAGGTATCAATGCAAAAGATACAAGAACTGCTGTTGAGAGTTTTAATGCAGCAATTAAATTAGATGAAGAGAATGCTACAGCCTATTATGAATATGGAATGTATGCATACAATCAAGGCTTAAAGAATTATGATACGTATCCAAATCCAGCTAGAGGGGATCGAAGTTTTCTAAAAGCAGAAGAAATGCTGAGTATAGCGCTAGATTTATGTTCAGACTTTCATGCTAATTGTTCCTATTATTTAGGTGTAATTAATTATACGCAACAAGATCAAGCAACAGCCATCAAATGGTTTAAAGAATTTAAGAGGTTTAAACATTCTGATACAGATAGATATCCAGAAGATTTTACAAAAAAACTAAATGATGTTAACGAAGTTCTTGCAGATTTAGAACGAGATCAAAAAGTGAAAGAGAATGTAGTTCCATTTAAGCCGCAAATTGTGAAGAATGTAAGCACGACTAATAATGAATATTTTCCAATGCTTTCTCCTGATAATGAATTGATTTTCTATACACGAAAATTGGATAGAAAAAATTTAGGAGATATGAAGTCAAAAGTTGTGGAAGAAATTACCTTTTCTAAAAGAAAATCTGTTTTACAAAATTTTGATAATGGTGCACCATTAGCAGATCCTTTTAACGATGGCTCTTTTCAAAGCTACGGTGCAGCAACTCTTTCTGTAGATAACAAAGAAATGATTGTTTGCGCTTGTAAAAAAGAAGAAGTGTATGGTCAACCATATATGAATTGTGATTTATACATTACAACCTATCAGCGAAGTGGAGCAGGAGGAAACGACTTCTCTTGGACACCATTAGAGAATATGGGGGATAAAATAAATACACCTGATGGTTGGGAGGCGCAACCTTCTCTTTCAGCTGATGGTAGGACTTTGTATTATACGGTTAACCGTCCAACTTCTCAAAATAATGATATTTATGTGGCAGAACGACAAGAAGATGGTTCGTGGGTTTCTCGTCCTTTTGATGAAATAAATACAGCAGGAAAAGATAAAAGTCCTTTCTTGCACCAAGATAGTGAGACACTTTATTTTGTTTCTGAATCAACGAAAGAAAGACCTGGAGTTGGTGGCTTAGATATTTTTTACATCAGAAAAGAAAATGGTAACTGGTCAACTCCTAAAAACATTGGTTATCCAATTAATTCTCCTGAAGATGAATTAGGGTTGTTTGTTTCTATCGATGGACAAGTGGCTTATTTTTCTTCAAGAGTAGGAGGGAAGTGGAATATTTATTCTTTTGACTTGTATGAAGAAGCAAGACCTCAGTCTGTGGCAATATTAAAAGGAGAATTAAAGGACGAAAATGGAGAAGCGGTAGAAGACGCAACCATTGAAATTACCTACGAAGGTTCAGATGAAGTTACTGAGGTAAAAGTGAATGGGGACGATGGGAAGTATGCGGCAATCATTAAAACAGAAATCAAGCAAGATGTAATGGTTACGGTAAAAAAAGAAGGTCATGCATTTGATTCTAAGTTGATTACCAAAGAAGAAATCGAGAAAATTGTAGACCAACCAGTTGTTGAAAGCAAACAAAAAACAGTAAAAATAGAAGGGAATGACTTAGCAGTAAAAGAATTGAAAGTTGGAGAAGCTTATACCATCAATGATATTCTTTTTGGGACTAATTCTTATGACCTCAATAAGAAATCTAAATTTATTCTGCGAGGTTTTGCA
>JAJRQP010000286.1 GCA_024280195.1 Bacteroidota bacterium
GTTCCTATGCCAAATGCGAGCATTGCGATAGAACTGGAAAGAATGTCACCCGTAAGAATGGCATTGGATAATGCAACGAATACCATTCCGCAAGGAAGCAAGCCGTTCAGTATTCCAAGAAGTAATAATTTAAACGGAGAATGAGAACGGATGATTTTTCCCAATCCTTTATTTAATTGAGATTGAAATCCGAATGTCGGAATTTTAAAAGGGATTAGGTTGTACAAATATTTCTTCCATGCGAAAATAATCAATCCAATTCCAGCAATAATGCTCAACCATTGGAGTATGCCAAAAGTCTGAATGCTAAGACCTATGAGTCCAACAAGTGCCCCTAAAAGAGAATAGGTGATGATTCTCCCAAAGTTGTATTGCAAAGCCCCAGAAAGGATGGTTAAATTATTCTTGCGATTTACAGGTATTGCCATTGCAATAGGTCCGCACATTCCGATGCAGTGAAAATTGGAAGTAAGTCCAATGATAAATCCTGCGAGAATGTATGCTCCCATTAGATGGTGATTTTTCGTCTTTGCATGTAATTCTCTCCGTCTATTGTATAGGAAAGAACGACCTGATAACTTCCTTTCTCTAACTCACTTTTAGCCAAGGTGAATGTTTTGGTTCCTTTGATGTCAAAACTCATGTCTTTATTCTCATCATTAGGACGACGTAGAAAAAAAACGGTGTTTGTTAATTCAATTTCGGCTGGTAGTTGCACTAAAATATGATCTCCAGAAAGTTGAATGGTTGGACGTTCTGCAAAAGCTTTATCTCTGCCAATTGCATTGAGTTCTTGAGAATAATTTATTTCTTTCTCATAATAATCATCACTCTCTAAATCAATCTTAGTGGACATTTGTTGAATTACCATGTACATGATAAAACCAATGAATAACGCTAATGTGATTGCAATTCCTTTTCCCCAATTCATAATTTTATCTATTTAAAGCAATGGACCGATAAATTTTGTTTTAATTCGTTGTATTTCTTCTCCGTTTCCGTAAACAACCACGGTTAAGATTTCTTTTCCATTGTGAATTTCACTCATCGGCATTTTAATTACAACTCGTTCTTTTAAACGGTCTTCTTTCTGTAAAGTTAAACTTTCCACAACCAAATCGATAATTGCTTTGTCATTGCCTTCCACTTTCAATTCAACGTGATAATCATTTTGCGTCTTATTGGTTAATCCAATTTCAAAGATATTACTAATTAGCCCCTCAGATGTTGTTTGGTAAGTAGTCCCCCTTTGACGCAGGAGCGTGACTTCAAAATCATTTCTTGTTACGAGTAAAAATACAAGCATTATAACCATTGCAGAAAGCAGAACAGTATATGAAACGACTCTTCTTGTCCATTCAAATCCAGTTCTTTCTTTTATTCCATTCTCAGAAACAAAACGAATTAATCCTTCTTCAAGCCCAACGCTGTCCATCATGTGGTCACAAGCGTCCATGCAAGCTGTACAGTTGACGCATTCTAGTTGCGTACCGTTTCTGATATCAATTCCAGTTGGGCAGACAACAACACACTGATTACAATCAATGCAATCGCCTTTTCCTTGTTCTTTTCTGTCTTCGTTCTTTCTGAATTTGCCTCTTCCTTTTTCTCCTTCACCTCTTACGTGGTCATAGGCTACAAGCATTGAGTCCCCATCTAACAACACTCCTTGAAGTCTTCCGTAAGGGCAAATGGTTGTGCAAACTTGCTCGCGAAGCATGCTAAATACAAGGTAGAAAATTGTGGTAAAAACCATGATTGCAATTAAACCTCCAATATGAGCACCTAGAGGATCCGTTTGGATTTTCCATAATTCTTTTGTGCCAATAATATAGGCTAAGAATGTATTTGCTATGAGAAAAGAAATGAGCCAAAACAATATGTGTTTAATGGTCTTTTTCCGAATTTTTTCAGCATTCCAAGGTCCTTTATTCAGTTTCTTTTGGCGTGTCCAATCTCCTTCAATGAAGTATTCAATTCTTCTGAACACCATCTCCATAAAAATCGTCTGAGGACAAATCCATCCACAAAATAAGCGACCATAAATAATGGTGAAAGTGATGATGAAAACTACTCCAACAATGATTGCAAGAGCAAAGAGAAAGAAATCTTGCGGCCAAAAAACTTTGCCAAGAATTACGAACTTACGTTCAATAATATTAAGCAGAATTGATTGGTGACCACCAATATAGATGTGTGGAGCAGCAAATAAAAGGAAGAGCAAAGAGTAACTTACAATTTGCCTACGATTAAACCATTTTCCTTTCGGTTTTTTTGCATAAACCCATTTACGACTCCCGTCTTCATTTACAGTAGAAATACTATCTCTAAATGTTTCTTCGTCACCCGTAACTTTATCAAACTCATTCATTGCACTAATGTATTGCTATTAATATCTTTAGAATGAAACGAATGTTACATTTCTAAAGACTATTTCTCAATGATCTCTCCCTCTGGTGCTTTACCTTTTGCTTCAGGCATTGTTAATACGAATGATGCAACTTGCTGTAGTTGAATAGGATTTAACTTTGAAGCATGCTCTGGCATTCCTTTAGTTGTACCATCTTTTACTGTTGTAAACACAGTAGCGATATCGTAATCATAGATCCAAGTATTATCCGTTAAGTTAGGACCAATGTTTCCTTCTCCATTTGGATTATGACATAGAACACAATTTGCTTCAAAAATAGTTTTTCCTGTAGCTAACTCTGCTTCATCTTCCATTAAAGTAACATTAGATGCATCAATTTGCATCCCTTGTTCTTTTAAGTACGCTTGCACCAATTCTTCAGATTGCTTTACGTCTTTTTCGTATTCGGCAATTTGTAAATCTGCGGTGCCTAGAATGTGGTAATTGAATACATAAACAACAGCAAATACGATTGTTGCCCAAAACATCCATACCCACCATGGTGGAAGATTATTGTCTAATTCTTTAATCCCATCGTATTCATGATGCATCAAAATTGTATGTTCTTCTTCGATGTCAACTGCACCAACTAAAATTTTATTCAGTTTGCGTTCTTGCCTTTTGGAAAGCTGTTTTTGTTTTTGCTGCTCTGTTTGTGGACGAATTGTTTTCGTAATATCCATAAACAATTTACGGAAGTGTAAGAAAACAAATAACATCACGATGTTTAGAATAACAAGAACAACTAAATCAGAATTCTCAACTAACAACCATGGCGCACTTTCTTCAGCTAAGCCAGGTTGCATAAACTCTAATGCGAGTGTTTTGTTAGACAATGACATGAATCCAAACATTCCGATTAGGGCAAGAATTACATTAGTAGTAGATTTAGACTTCTTGTCTCTGTCCAATTTAATCATTGTTTTTAATGATCCTGAAACGGTCATTATGGCAATTACCTGAGCTGCTAAGGCGATAATTAACCAATAGAATAATTTTAAATTTTTCTTGTAATTAGGAACATATTTAACTTCTTTTTCTCCTCCTGTTGTTGCAACAGTAGTTTCGTCAGTCGGGGGGGGTGGGGGCGGAGCA
>JAJRQP010000287.1 GCA_024280195.1 Bacteroidota bacterium
AAAATATTTGGGACATCTGCCTACCCATTCTTAAAAGTACATGAAGGAAATCAATCATACTGGTTGATGTCTAATGCTTTTAATAAAATGAACTTCTTTGAATTCATTTCTGACCAATACATTTCAGGACTCTTCGAGAATCATTGGGATGGGTTTTTCTTTGACAGAATTCCACTAATAAAAAAAGCAAAACTTCGTTTAGTTACTACAGGTAGAATACTTTTTGGAGCACGTTCTGCAATTAATGATCAACTCTTACGAATTCCAACTTTCACGAAATCATTTAATAACATACCTTATACAGAAGTTGCAATGGGAATAGAAAACATTTTCAAACTAGGTCGAGTGGATGTTTTTTGGAGGTTGACTCATTTACCTCCAGGCGTTAAAGTTTCAGATATTTCTGCTTTTGGAGTAAGAGCAAAATACGTTATCAATTTCTAATCGAGAAGAAATGAAGTTATATACACAAGGAATAAAAAAAGCCTACAAAGGAAGACAAGTTGTAAAAGGAATTACTGTTGAGGTAAATCAGGGGGAAATTGTTGGCCTTCTGGGTCCAAATGGAGCTGGAAAAACAACCTCTTTCTACATGATTGTTGGACTCGTAAAACCGGATGAAGGAAAAGTATTCTTAGATGAGAAAGAAATCACTACCCTTCCGATGTATAAACGTTCTCAAATGGGAATAGGGTATCTTCCGCAAGAAGTTAGTGTATTTCGAAAACTAAGCGTGGAAGACAACATCATGGCAATTCTAGAAATGACAGACCTTTCTAAAGAAGAACGTAAACAAAGATTAGAACAACTAATCAGTGAGTTTAGTTTAGGTCACGTTAGAAAAAATCTAGGAAACAGATTGTCTGGTGGTGAAAAAAGAAGAACTGAAATTGCAAGAGCTTTGGCAACAAACCCTAAGTTCGTTTTATTAGATGAACCATTCGCGGGGGTCGACCCGATTGCTGTTGAAGACATTCAGACCATTATTTCTGAACTTAAAAAGAGAAATATTGGAATCCTTATTACAGATCACAATGTTCAAGAAACATTGTCTATAACTGACAGAGCCTATTTACTGTTTGAAGGAGCAATACTTCGCTCAGGAACAGCAGAGGAACTAGCAGCTGATGAGGAGGTTAGAAAAGTCTATTTAGGTAAGAATTTTGAATTAAGGAAGAAATAATTTTCTTTTCCCGATTAAAAGCAATATTTTTACTCACTATAACTACAAATTGAAAATTGATTATGATAACTAAAAAATCTATACTCCTGAGTCTCGTTGCAATTACATTCTTACTTGTAGCTAATTCATGTAAAAAATGCACTGTTGCAGACACGAATGAAGTATCTGGAATTGTGGTAAAAGATGCTATTATCTACCCTAAATCAGGATATATAACGGAAAATGTAAATAATTACCACTTTACAGGTGCTGGAAATCACACTACTTCATTTGAAGTCAGCTTTGATGGAGGACACACAAGAGTCCCTGTAAACTGGGGAACTTATGATATACTAGCAAACCCTATGACTATTAATTGCAAAGCATCTATTCTTAATGATGTTAAAATAGATGCCATTAATAATATTGTAACTTATACATCAACGGCTACAACTTGTAAATCTTGTGAACAAGAACGATATGTAGAGAACTATGTGTTGGTTCCTAAAATTGCAGCTGGCTCAACAGTTTGGTTTGACCCAAAGATTACAACTAATTAGCAATACAAAATTAATTGAAAAGCTGTCAAACAATTTTGACAGCTTTTTTTATGCCTCTAAAATTTATGCGCATAAAAAAAGGTCATCTTTCGATGACCTTGCATTACATTTTGATTAATGTTATAATGCTGCTAAATCAGAGTTTTCAACTTGATCAACACTTCCGTATGCGTCACAGTGTCCTCCTTTAGAAGATCCACATGAAGCTAATACTACTGATAACATCAATCCCATTAATGTCAAGGCCAAAAATTTCTTCATACTAATAAATTTAAAAAGTTCTAGTTTGTTGTACTAATAACGACAAATCTACAATAAATTACATACTTATTAAAAATTAATTATTAACAATTGCGTTCTAATAGCATGAAATAAACTACTTTAACCTTCGTTAATGATAGTTATTACTAGGATACTCACCATATTGATTATATTAATAAGCCTGCAAACTTATGGGCAAAAAAAATATGACTTAGATTATATTTCTAAAAATCTACACCTTTTTATTAAACACCCAAAAACGGAATTTAAAGATAGTCTTGATGCTTTCTCTTATTTAAAAAACTTGCAAAACTCAGCGATTGCTAAAGGTTACTTGTTAGCATCAATTGACTCTACTCTCTCAACTTCTCAAAAAAACATCGTCTATTTTTACTTAGGAGAAAAACACAAAGCAATTAAACTCACAACATCTAGCGAAAACATTCAATTTCTCCGTAAACATTCAAAAATATCAGAGAAAATTATTGCACATATTAATTTCACCCCAAATGAATTAGCAAGAACATTGCGCAGCATTCATTCTGCCTATCTGGAGAATGGATACCCGTTTGTAGCAATATCCTTAGATAACCATGTCTTCAAAAACAATGCTCTTTCTGCAACACTTCTTATAGACAAAGGTCCGTATATGACTTGGACAAAAATCAACATCAAAGGTGATAGCAGTCTTTCGGTTAAATATCTATCCAATCTACTTAACATAAAAAAAGGAGGAATGTTTGTTGAATCAGAAATCCAAAAAATTAGCACACGGATTTTACAAGTCCCCTTTCTCAAAGAAATAAAACCTTCCGAAATATTATTCACCAAAGAAGGAGTCGAGCTTTTTCTCTATTTGGAATCACTACCTATTAGCTCTATAAATGGTGTCCTTGGGTTTCAACCTGATCCAATTTCTGGCAGAATTAGTTTTACCGGAGAATTGAATTTAAAATTACTCAATGTGCTAAAAAGAGGAGAACTATTAGATATCAAATGGCAATCCATCAGAGCGCAGACTCAATCTTTGGATGCTCAACTGAACTATCCTTTTTTGTTCAATACTCCATTCGGAATTGACGGAACATTTAACATGTACAAACGAGACACGTCATTTTTGGAACTTAATTCATCCATTGGAGTAGAATACTACCTAAACACTGGGAGTAAATTAAAAGTATTCTATCAAAATATCACTTCAAATGTTCTTTCTGGCGGATTAAATAATCCTACGTATTCTAAATTAGGCAATGCAAAATCGAATAATTATGGTTTATCATTCTCCACAAAGAAAGTAGATTACATTCCTAATCCATCCAGAGGTTTTAACTTGCTTTTTACTGGGTCAGTAGGTACTAGGAATTTACAAATTAACGACACAACACCAGTTGTCAAATCATTGACCTATAGAGGACAATCAAAAATTGAATTCTTTCTCCCCATTACAAGACGTCACGTGGTCAGAGTTGCCAATCGAACAGAATTCTATTCTGCCCCAACTATTTTTCAGAATGAGTTGTATCGATTTGGAGGATTAATCGATCAAAGAGGGTTCAATGAAGATGAACTTCTCTCCACAACAAAAAGTACTTCAACCTTGGAATATCGTTTTCTACTCGACAGAAACTCTCACGTTTTTGCATTCTTCGATCAAACATGGTACGAAAATAATGCGATCAATTATTACAACGATAGTCCATTCGGTTTTGGTGTCGGATTCTCTTTCAGTACCAATTTTGGTGTGTTTTCGATTTCTTATGCACTGGGAAAACAGCAAGGAAATCCAATTCAATTTAGCAACAGTAAAGTCCATTTCGGATATATTGTTTACTTTTAATACATGTTAGAAATTGCACTTATTATTCTTGTGATTGTTGCCGTCGGAGCAGCAGTTTATTTTTTCGTTCAATTAAAAGGAGAACGAGAAAAAATTACCAGCTTTAAAGATGCTGCTGATTCTTTAGAAGAAAAAGTAGATACATTCAAAACGCAAAGTATTCGTCTTCTCGCAGAAAAAGAAGGACTGGAAAAATCAATTGAATCAGAAAGAGAAATTGCCAGTTCAAAGCAGAAAGAACTAAGAGAGCAATTAGAATTAATTGGAAAAGATATTGTTTCTCAAGGTTCCAAAGCATTGAAGGTCGAGAATGAACAACGATTATCTGAAATTCTCAATCCTTTAAAAGAAAAATTAGAGAAGTTTGAAAAAAAGATCAACGAAAACAATGCGCAAGACATCAAGCAGTTTGCCAATATGGAAACATTGATTAAAACATTATCTGAGCAACATTCTAAGGTGCAAGATACTGCACAGAATTTGGTCAACGCATTGCGTGGTGAACAAAAAACACAAGGAGACTGGGGCGAATTGGCTCTAGAACGCATTTTAGAATTTTCTGGACTAGAAAAAGGTCGTGAATATACAACTCAAGCATCTTTTAGAAATGACGATGGAGAATTGCTTCGTCCTGATGTTGTGATTCAGCTTCCTGACAATAAACACATCATCATTGATTCCAAAGTTTCCTTAAAAGCGTTTGAGCAATATATCAATGAAGAAGATTACGACAAGAAAAAAATTGCCCTAGCAAATCACATTGTTTCTGTCAAAGCGCACATCAAAGGTTTGGGAGAAAAAGATTACTCACACATTCCAGATATTACTTCGCCTGACTTTGTTTTACTTTTTATGCCAATCGAATCATCCTTCGCTTTAGCTGTAAAAGAAGAACCAAACCTTTATGCCGAAGCTTGGAAACGAAAGATTGTCATTGTCACTCCTTCTACTCTACTAGCAACTTTAAAAACAGTCGAAGGTTTATGGAAGCAAGAACGTCAAAATAAAAATGCTTTTGAAATTGCAGAACAAGCAGGTCGTTTGTATGATAAGTTTGTTGGGTTTGTTGCGGACTTAGAAAAGGTTGGGACAAAGCAAAAAGATGCTCAAAAAGCTTACGACGACGCCATGTCTAAATTAACAGATGGAAAAGGAAACTTAACGCGTTCTGCAGAAAAATTAAAAGAATTAGGTGTTAAATCAAAAAAGAAATTGGATCAGAAGTTTTTAGACGAAAATTGAAAACTTTCATCTTTCAGTTCTCAATTTAAAAATTTACTTCCTTTTCTCTTGCATCGAAGCTCTAATTTCTTGCATAAAATCAGATGCATAAACGAATTCAGAAATTTCTTTATTATCAGTTGTAATGATTTCTTTTCTGTCACCCGTCCACCAATTACGGCCATTGTGAATGAATAAAATCGTATCTCCAATTTCAATTACAGAATTCATGTCATGCGTAATCACAACAGTTGTGATATCATATTCGTATGTAATTTCACGAATCAAGTTGTCAATAACAATTGCTGTTTTCGGATCTAATCCTGAATTTGGTTCATCGCAAAACAAGTACTTTGGGTTCATTGAAATTGCTCGAGCAATCGCAATTCTTTTCTGCATACCTCCAGAACATTCTGCTGGAAATAAAGCATTCGTCCCCGTTAGGTTGACACGTTCTAAACAAAAATTAACTCTATCAAGTTTCTCTTTCTTAGTCATCTTGGTAAACATCGTTAACGGAAACATAATGTTTTCCTCAACCGTCATTGAATCAAATAATGCAGAGCCTTGAAACAACATTCCAATTTGTTTACGAATCTCTTTTTTATCTAAACGATCAAGATGAGTGAAATCAACTCCATCATAAGAGACAGAACCTGTATCAGGCTGATGCAATCCAACAATGCACTTCGTTAAAACAGATTTACCTTGCCCCGATTGTCCAATAATCAAGTTCACTTTTCCTTTCTCAAAAGTCGCATTGATATCATGTAGAATGTGTTTATCCCCAAATGATTTATTGATTTCTTTTACTTCTATCATAACAAAATCATTTGAGTTAAGAAGAAGTTTGCAATCAAAATAGCAACACTGGCACTGACCACAGCTCTGGTTGCTGATTTACCAACGTCTAGCGCACCACCTTTGGTGTAATAACCATAATAAGATGAAATAGAGACTATTAAAAAAGCAAAGACAACTGTTTTAGTTAATGCGTAAACGATGTTAGAAAACTCAAAGAAAGAACGAAGACCAATCACATATGTCTCTGTAGAAGACAATCCGGCTAACATTAAAGAAAGCCATCCTCCAACTAAACTCAATCCCATAGAGAAGATGATGAGAACTGGAAAGAACAATACTGCTCCTAATATCTTTGGCAAAATTAAATGTGATAAACTATTGACTCCCATTATTTCTAATGCATCAATTTGTTCTGTCGTTTTCATTGTTCCAATTTCTGAAGCAACATTAGACCCTACCTTACCAGCCAAAATCAAGCAGATAATTGTAGGGGAAAATTCTAAAATCGTACTTGAACGTGTAATATAACCAATTGTATATTCTGGCAAGAATGGAGAATCCATATTAGATGCTGTCTGTAAAGCGATAACACCTCCCATAAAGGTTGACATCAAAGCAACAATAGGAATAGAATTAATTCCAATCAATTGAATTTCTTCAAACAAACGCTTACGGAATACTCCCGCCTTTTCAGGTTTTGAGAACACCACCCAAAGCATGTGCATAAACTTGCCGATATTTGAAAACATCTTTTTCAACAGACGTAAAGTTAATTGTATTTTTTTTGCTAGCAATTTATTCGGTGAGAATTACAAACAATCATTACTTTTAAGCCGATAATGTACGTAAAAACTAAATATCATTCTTTCTTTGAGAAATTTATACCAACAGATTTTCTGGAATATGTCGTATCTATTATTCAAGAGAATGAGGTTCGATTTAAAATTGTGCGCCCTCGGAAAACAAAGTTAGGCGATTTTAGAGCAGGAAGAAAGGGAGAAAAACACATCATCACCATCAATCGTGATTTGAACCCGTATTCTTTTTTAATTACAACCTTGCATGAGTTTGCACATTTAATAGCACATAATAAGTATGGCGGTAGAATACGTGCTCATGGCAAAGAATGGAAGCAGGAATATACGTCAATTATGTATCCATTAATTGAAAGCAATAAATTACCCAAGGATATTGAAGATGCGTTATTAAAATCATTGGTCAATGTAAAAGCATCTTCTTGTTCGGATGTAACACTGCAACGTGTTTTAATCAAATACGACTTGGATTCGACTGAAACATTACTTCTTGAAGAGTTGGATAAAAACAGTATTTTCGCACTCAATAACAAAGTATTTAAAAAAGGGAATTTAAGAAGAACTCGTTTTTTATGTAAGGAAACGACTACAAAAAGAGACTATCTCATACACGCGTTAGCAAAAGTGAAAGAAATAAAAGGAAATTAGCTATTAAGACCTTAAGAAAGACTGAAGTTAAAATTCGCTTCAGTCTTTCTATCTCAAAGTTTTTTTCTCTTAAAATCAATAAGAAAAATGAAAAACAATTACAGCATCATCATGGCAGGAGGAATCGGAAGTAGGTTCTGGCCTTTATCTACACCTGAAAACCCGAAGCAGTTTTTAGATGTTTTAGGAATTGGGAAATCATTGATTCAGATGACATACGAACGATTACTTGCTGTTTCTCCGAATGAGAACATCTATGTGATGACGAATGAGAATTACAAAGAAATGGTACTTGAGCAGTTACCTAACCTTTCTCCCGAACAAGTTCTCACAGAACCAGAAAGAAAGAATACTGCACCTTGTATAGCTTATGCTGCAGGGAAAATTTACGATTTAAATCCAGATGCTAATTTAATTATTTCTCCAGCCGATCATTTAATTATTCAAACGGAGAATTTTGCTGGGTCTATTAATACAGCAATTGCTTCTGCAGAAAAGGGAAGAATCGCAACGATTGGTATTGCTCCTACTCGACCAGATACAGGTTATGGATACATCGAGGTTGATGCTAACTCCGAAAGTGCTCCCAATGCAACTTTTGAAGTACAACAATTTAGAGAAAAACCAGATTTAGCAACTGCAGAGCAATTTCTTTCTGCGGGTAACTTCTTTTGGAATTCAGGAATATTTATCTGGAAAGCAAGTACTGTGATAACAGCTTTGAGAGAATTTCAACCGGATTTACACCTTTTATTCACCAATAATCTCAACCTCTATAATTCTGCCAATGAACAAGACATGGTCAATGTTGCCTTTGCAAAATGCGAGGATATTTCTATTGATTTTGCCATCATGGAGCATGCAAAAAACATTGATGTTGTCGTAGCAAACTTCGACTGGTCTGACCTTGGAACTTGGGGAAGTTTAGATGGACACCTTCAGAAAGATGATGCAAATAACGCTTTGGTCGGAGATAAAATATCTGTTTTTAACACTTCTAATTCTATCATCAACATTCCCAATGGAAAAACGGCATTGATTGATGGATTGGATGGATACATTGTGATTCAATCGGATGATAAGTTGATGATTCTAAAGAAAGAGAATGAACAGCGTTTGAAAGAATTTTTGAAAGAAAGCGGATTGTAAGATGAGATGGTATTATTGGGTTATAATCGCATTTTCAACCTTAATTTTATTGGTTGTGCTCTTCAAAATTCTGAAGAAAAAAAACTTGCTCAAAAAATATAATAATGATACCGACATCGTTGGTTGGATACTTAATCATCAAATTTGGCTAGGACAAACAAAAGAGCAACTAAAAGATTCTTTAGGCAAACCTGCTGCAATTAGTCAACAAATGCTTAAAACCAAATCGAAGGAAACCTGGAAATACGCTAAAACTGGTCGAAATCGATTCAATCTAAAGGTTCATCTTGAAGACGAAGAAGTTGTTGGTTGGGATAAGAAAAGTTGATAGCTAGATTATTTATAAATAAGTACGGGCAGGTCGCGACCTGCCCGTACTTATTTATTTCACTGCCTACATCTTCCCTGCTCTAATTTGCGAAGCTTCCCATCCTCTATACAAATCAAAGTAGCTTTTTGTTTCC
>JAJRQP010000288.1 GCA_024280195.1 Bacteroidota bacterium
AAAACGACACCACTTTCTTCTTCCACTTTGCTTCGACTTAGAAATTACAATTTGTTTGAATGATAATTCGTTATTAGTAATTTTTCCATTCATTTTTTTGACAGCAAAACTCTCTGACTCATAGCTTTCTTCTCTAGAATATGCATCAAATGAGTTCCCCGATTGTTGAATGTCAAAATAAAGTAAAGTTCCATTCTCAATTGATTGTCCAGCACGCATTAAGACACCTTGCCAAGTGCCATCAAAATTGGACTGAGCATCTACTTCGGAAACACCGAAAAGTAAAATCGTCAAAAATAGAATTCTAAACATCTTCATTGTATTCGTAGAAAAGCAAATAATGTTCCATTTTATGATAGGTTTTAATTGTTAGGAATGCAGGAGTTAAGGAATTGGAAAGTGTGGTGCGAGTCAACTTCTTTTTAACTTCTGCCTTCTTAACTCCTTATCTACTTTTTCTATTAACAATTCCACAACAAAAATGTTGATAAGTTCCCTTTTCTTTTCTCGAATTCCTTCTCTTAAAAAGTATTCAAATGTTATTTTTGTGTGTTACTGAATTTTGGGAGATTTTCTCCTGCAATGAGTTAAGAAAATTATGAGCGAAGAAAATAAAAATCAAGATTACGCTGCGGATAATATCCAGGTACTGGAAGGTTTAGAAGCGGTTAGAAAAAGACCTGCGATGTATATCGGAGATGTTGGAGTCAAAGGATTGCATCATTTGGTATATGAGGTGGTAGATAACTCGATTGATGAAGCACTTGCCGGACATTGTGATACCATTGATGTTTATATCAATGAGAATAATTCAATTACTGTAAAAGATAACGGTCGTGGTATTCCTACTGCAATGCACACAAAAGAAAAACGTTCTGCATTGGAAGTCGTTATGACGGTATTACATGCTGGTGGTAAATTCGATAAAGATACATACAAAGTCTCTGGTGGATTACACGGAGTAGGTGTTTCTTGTGTGAATGCGTTGTCAAAAGATCTTTCTGTGATTGTAGAACGAGAAGGAAAGAAATTCCAACAAGAATATAAGATTGGAAAACCGCAATATGATGTAAAAGAAATTGGTACATCTGAAAGAACAGGAACGGAAGTTACTTTTTTACCAGACGATTCTATTTTTGAAGAGTTGGTGTACAATTACGATACGCTTGCAGCAAGAATGAGAGAATTATCTTTCTTGAACAAAGGGATTGTGATTAATTTGACTGACCTAAGAAATGAAGATGAAGAAGGGAAGCATATTTTTGATAGATTCCATTCTGAAAGAGGTTTGAAAGAGTTTGCAGAATACCTAGATAGAAATAGAGAGTCATTGATTTCTGATGTGATCTATTTTGAAGGAGAGAAAGATGGAATTCCAGTAGAGGTTGCATTGACTTACAATACTTCTTATACAGAGAATATTCAAGCATACGTTAACAACATTAACACTTACGAAGGTGGAACTCATCTTTCTGGTTTTAGAAGAGGTCTGACGAATACGTTGAAGAAATACGCAACGGATTCAGGAATGTTGGCAAAAGAAAAGGTAGAGATCGAAGGAGATGATTTCCGAGAAGGATTGACTGCCGTTCTTTCTGTAAAAGTTCAAGAGCCACAATTTGAAGGACAAACAAAAACGAAATTAGGAAACAGAGAAGTTACTGCTCCAGTTTCTCAAGGGGTTTCTCAAATGCTCTCTAATTATTTGGAAGAACATCCAAATGAAGCAAAAACAATTGTTCAGAAAGTTATTCTTGCAGCAAAAGCGCGTCAAGCAGCTCGTAAAGCAAGAGAAATGGTTCAACGTAAGAATGTTATGTCTGGTTCAGGTCTTCCTGGGAAGCTAGCCGATTGTTCTTCAAAAGATCCTGCAGAAAGTGAGATTTACTTAGTCGAGGGAGATTCGGCAGGTGGAACTGCTAAGCAAGGTCGTGATCGTTTCTTTCAAGCAATCATGCCATTGAGAGGTAAGATTTTGAACGTGGAGAAAGCGATGCAACATAAGATCTTTGAAAACGAAGAAATTAAAAATATTTACACAGCGCTTGGTGTTCGTGTTGGAACAGAAGAAGATCCTCGCGCTCTGAATATGGAGAAGTTGAGATATCACAAGGTTATCATCATGTGTGATGCCGATGTCGATGGTTCTCACATTGAGACTTTAATTTTAACATTCTTCTTCCGTTATATGAAGGAGTTGATTGAAAAGGGTTACATCTACATCGCAACTCCACCATTATACCAAGTAAAGAAAGGACAAAAGTCTGGTTATGCTTGGGATGATACACAGCGTGATGTGTTAATTCAAGAAATGAAAGGTAGCGGTTCAGAATCTTCAGTTGGTGTACAGCGTTACAAAGGTCTTGGTGAGATGAATGCGGAGCAATTGTGGGAAACTACAATGAATCCAGAACACAGAACATTGCGTCAAGTTACCATTGAAAACCCAGCAGAATGCGACCAAGTATTCTCTATGTTAATGGGGGATGAAGTCCCACCACGTAGAGCATTTATTGAGCGTAATGCGAAGTATGCAAATATTGATAGTTAATATTTCTTACTGACAGGGTGACTTAAAGTCACCCTGTCAGTAGAAAAAAAAGGATGTAATGTAAGTTACATCCTTTTTTTGTGTCTCAGATTCACTGGAGATAGAATAAAGTTATCCATACATCCGTGGTTTAATCCTATTCGTATAACAAGAGTAAATAATTTGTATTTTACATCTTAAATGAACTACAACAACAAAATTTTCAAAGTCGTATCTAATACAAGTAATGGAGAAACTTCCGAAGAAGTTCTATTCCGCTATAAGCAAGAAGGGGAAGTACTCACTTGTAATTACTCAGGAGGACAAATTATTGAAGGACATCTAATCGCTGTTGTCAATAATAATGGTGAAATTGATATGCGTTATCATCAAATCAATAGGAAAGGAGAAACGATGACAGGGATTTGTAAATCAACGCCAGAAATTCTACCTAATGGAAAGATAAGATTGTACGAAGAATGGCAATGGACTTCTGGTGATTGCTCAAAAGGAACTTCAATTCTGGAGGAAATATAGGTAGTTTTATCTTTACATTCATAGTTTAATTTTCTTTCTCCCAAAGAACCAATATTCCTTCTTCATTCATTCTAACCAAACGATAACTACTTGGTAATACAAATTCTGAAGATTGATAAGTAACAATACGAACACCTTTTTTTAATGTGCTTAGTTGTTCAAAAACAAGATCTTCGTAACGTCTGTGATTCTCCCTCGACAATTCTAATGAATCATCGATAATTTCATCAATGGCTAGATGTTCACAAAATGGATTGTAATAATAGAAGGCATTAAATGCTGATAAATCAAGCTCTTTTATATCGCTACAAATAAAGGAGCAATTATTCAATCCGAATTGATTTTTAATTCTATTGGCTTCGAGTACTAAATTTTCTCGAATTTCAATGCCTGTAAATTGAGCATCGGATTGCTGAGAAGCGATAATACAGAATTTACCTACCCCAGAACCAATGTCTAGTACCTTTGAAGAAGCGTTTAGACCCAACCAATCAGCAGCTGTTTTAACTATTTCATTTGGTGTCCAGAAAGTTGCC
>JAJRQP010000017.1 GCA_024280195.1 Bacteroidota bacterium
ATGGCTTAGAAACTTATTACGCCCACCTTTCCAAGAGAAAAGTAAAAGCCAATCAAATTGTTCGTGCTGGAGAAATCATTGGTTTATCTGGAAATACTGGTCGTTCTTATTCGCCTCATTTGCATTTTGAGGTTCGCTACCACGACAAGCCAATTAACCCAGAAAATGTGTTTGATACACAAAACTTCTGTTTGAGAAATGATTCAGCAATGTTGGGAGAATTAATTCTGAAGAACAATAAAAAGCACAGAATAACACCCCATGTTAGCAAAGAATTTCTTGCTAAAGGAACTGTTTACTCTATAAAACCAGGTGATACTCTCTCCAAAATAGCTAGAAATAGTGGTTCATCCGTTGCTGAACTTTGTGCATTGAACAACCTAGACAGAGATGCTGTTTTGAGAATTGGTCAGAGAATCCGGGTGAATTAATCGGGCTATTTTCCGCTTAAGTTATATCCTTGAATGTGCTTATTGTCTTTATCTGTTGAAGTCAACACAAAATACGATCGATTATAGCCATCCTTAAATTCAAAGTGTCCGCTAAATTGAAAAGCAGAAGTTCCATCTGGATAAGTCATTTTTCCATACCCAACTCTTTTGAAATCAATAATATCTCCATGTTCATCTGTTAGATTTTGGACATATTTTGTGAACCTTGGAAGAACATCTTCTTCAAGATATTTCGGATCTACTCTATCAACAACTCCTTTATAATCTTTTGCTAGCATCATTTTAGAGAAATCTCTAAAAACACTTAATTGCAACAGTCCTCCAATTAACACATCTGGTGTAAAAACCAAATCGGTTGTAGTTGATCCATTCTGATTTAACTCCACTCCTATTTGTGTATATTTTGACTTCTCTTCAGTAGAAAAACCTTCAAATAACATTAGCGCAATATTTGAACAAGCAATATTCGCATCTAAGGAGTCTAATAAATCACTCCCTGAGACTTTAATATCAAAGGAATTAACTTTTGCTTTCCCTGATGATTTTTTGTAACTTTTGGAATACGAAGTCTTCGCTCCGTAATGATTTGCAATTACATCTAATGTTTTTTTCTCATTTTTAGACATGCAACTAGCCAATAAAATGGTTACTGATAATAATAGAATACTTTTCATAATTGTGGTATTTAGATTTATAAATGTAGTTCATATTCTAATGCGGTACGAACTAATCCCGCTGTATTTCTTGATCCCAATTTCACCATCATATTTCTGCGGTGCGTTTCAACTGTTCCAAAGCCAATGTTTAATCTATCTGCAATTTCTTGTGTTGTACATTCTTCTAATATACATTTCAGCACATCTTTTTCTCTTCTTGACAAGGTTGGAAAAGGAAAGTTTTTTTTGCTTGACAAACTTGAAACACCGTTAATTATAATATCGTTGACAACTTCATCCAAAAACATTTTCCCTGCATAAACCATATTGATTGCTTTAACAACCTCATCTTGACCCGCATTCTTTAGAACGTACCCTTTTGCACCATTACTCAACATCAGCTTTATTAAACTCCCCTCTTTGTGCATGGAAACAGCAATAACTTTAATGTGAGGATGCTCTTTCATTAGTAATTTACATGTATCAATGCCATTCATTTCTGGCATATTGATGTCCAACAAGACAACATCTGCTTCTATGGTTTTTAATTTATCAATGCCTTCTTGTCCAGAACACGAATAACCAACTACCTCAATATCAGGTTGGTCTTTTAGCATTAAACTCAAACCATCTACGACCATTTTATGATCATCAATAATATATACTTTAATCATACCGGTAAGTTTATCGTTACTGTAGTTCCTGCTCCAATTTCTGAATCCCAAGTTATTGTTCCGTCTAAGAATTCTACACGGCTATTAATACTTTCAATTCCAATTCCATCTTTTTGCTTTGCAACATCATAGTCAAAACCTTTCCCATCATCTTCTATGAGAATCATCAGTTGATTTCCTCTCCCTAACATTTGAATCAAAATAGATTTCGCCTGAGCATGTTTCTTTATATTGGAGATTGTCTCTTGTAGTAACCTGTAAATTGTGATTTTTTTAGTGTCACTTAAATCAACTGTAAATTCACCTAACTCAAGGTTAACAGAGTACCCTTCTACACTTAGCTGTTCTCCTAAATCTTCAATTGCTCCTTGCAACCCTGAAATACTCAATGCATGAGGCATCATATTATGCGAGATTCTACGAACCTCAACACAAGCTTCATCAATCAATTTTGTTGTTTTATCAGTCAATGCTAATTCTTTAACTTCATTGCATTGATTGGTCATCGAGGAAAAATGTGTTTTCACAGAGCTCAGTAAACCTCCTAAACTGTCATGTAAATCGTTAGCAATTCTTAATCGTTCTTTTTCTTGACCTTCAATCATGCTATTTAAAGCAATAAGTTTGTTTTTTTGGTTTAACTCTTGAATTTGGATTTGACTAATTCTTTCTTTCTGCTCATTAATCGTTTTCTGGTATTTTATTCTTTTTCTTAACAAAACAAATGCAACGACTAATCCTAGACCAACCATCAGTAAGCCAAACAGCAATTGATTTTTTTCTTTAATTACCAATTTTTGTTCAGCTATTTCACGCTCTTTCTTCTCATTTTGAAAACGACCTTCTAATTCATAAACTGTATCGTCTCGTTGCTTCTCTTTAATTTTTTCGTACAAGGTTAAATATTCATCTCTTAACTCAAGTGCTTTCTGAAACTCTCCAATCATTCTGTAATAATTAGACAAAAACATTAGAGTCAGACTTTTATCACGCGGAGAAGTTGCTTGTTTTACAAATGTATTTGCACGCTGAAGAACAGGCTGCATCCCAACAGTATCGCTTGCAAGGGTTTTTGTATTAATCAGAAAGTAAAGATTTGCTTCTGAATTATAATTCTCCTCGTTTTGCTCTATTGCCAATAGTAAAAATGAAATTGCTTTTTCATATTTTTCTTGCCGAGAATAAAGGTTTCCTAAATTGGCATAGGTGTCATAATCTAATTCTTTACGCTCATTTATTTTTAAACTTTTTAAAAGAAGTTCTTCCGACTTATCGTACTCTTTTAAGGTTGAATAGATTCCTCCTAAATTAATGAGACATTTTTTTTGAATTTGGAACTTGCCTTCTTGGACAGCTCGGGTGTATGCAATATTGTAGTATTCTTTTGCTTTTTCATAATTGTCTGATGTATGAAACATGACACCCAAAGAATTGTAAATTGAGGTTGCATAATCTAGCTTGTTTTCTTCACAAACTTTTATTCCATCAAAATAAAATTGGCTGGCCTTATCATAATCTCCAGTTCC
>JAJRQP010000289.1 GCA_024280195.1 Bacteroidota bacterium
GACCAACAACGAAACTGGATTGGAAAATCGGTTGGTGCCTCTGTGAAATTTGATGTGGATGGGACATTTCCCCCTTCGGAGGGGGACAAAGGGGGAGGATTTGTAATCGAAGTCTTCACCACTCGTCCAGATACTATTTACGGAGTATCTTTCATGGTTCTTGCTCCAGAACACCCATTTGTAGATGAGATTACTACTTCCGAATACAAAGAAGAGGTTGAGAAGTACAAGAAAGAGGCTTCCTTGAAATCGGAAAGAGACCGTCAGGCAGATGTAAAGAACATCTCGGGTCAATTTACAGGTGCGTATGCCATTCACCCATTCTCAGGAGAGAAAATTCCGGTGTGGATTGGAGACTATGTTCTTGCGTCTTATGGAACAGGAGCAGTCATGGCAGTTCCTTGTGGAGATCAACGTGATTGGGATTTTGCCAAGCATTTTAACATAGAAATCAAGAACATTTTCAAAGATATTGATATTTCGGAAGGTGCTTACACAGAAAAAGATGCAGTGATTGCTAATTCTGACTTTTTGAACGATTTAAAGATTAAAAAAGCACTAAAACTCGCAATTTACGAGATTCAACAACGAGGAATAGGAAAAGGAGAGACCAATTACCGATTGAGAGATGCAGTATTCTCTCGACAAAGATATTGGGGAGAACCTTTCCCGGTTTATTACAAGGGCGAAACACCTTACTTGGTGGACGACACCAATTTGCCAATCACACTTCCAGATGTAGATAAATATTTACCAACGGAAGACGGCGAACCACCATTGGCAAGAGCCAAAAAAGAGGCTTGGAATCACTTTGAAGGGGATAGAATGGAATTTAACACCATGCCAGGATGGGCAGGTAGTTCTTGGTACTTCTTGCGTTACATGGATCCAAATAACGAGGATGCTTTTGTAAGCAAAGAAAAGGTTGATTATTGGAAGAACGTAGATTTATACATCGGAGGTTCTGAACATGCAACAGGACACTTATTATATGCTCGTTTTTGGACAAAATTCTTGCACGATTTGGGATTCATTCCCTTTGATGAACCTTTCCAGAAGATGATTAACCAAGGAATGATTTTGGGGAGAAGTAGTTTTGTGTATCGAATTAAAGACACCAGTAAATTCGTAACAGAATCAAAAAAAGGAGATTATGATGTTCTTCCTATCCACGCAGATATTTCAATGGTTGACAATGATATTTTAGACATTGAAGCATTCAAAAATTGGCGTGAAGAATACAAAAACGCAGAATTCATTCTCGAAGAAAATGGAACCTATGTTTGCGGTTACGAAGTAGAGAAGATGTCGAAATCTAAGTTCAATGTGCAAACACCAGATGAGTTGGTGGAGCAATTTGGAGCGGATACGTTACGCATGTACGAGATGTTTTTAGGACCTTTAGAGCAAAGCAAACCTTGGGACACAAAAGGAATCAATGGGGTGCACAACTTCTTGCGAAAATTATGGCGTTTGTTCCATAACGAAGAAGGAACTGTAGCTTTGGATGAGAACACTCCTTCAAAAGATGCGTTGAAGACCTTGCATAAAACGATCAAGAAAATCACAGATGATTTAGAACGTTATTCATTCAATACAGGTGTTTCTGCGTTCATGATTTGTGTCAACGAACTCAATGATCAAAAATGCAACAACAAAGCCATTTTGCAAGAATTAGTGATTATGCTTTCTCCTTATGCTCCACATATTTCAGAAGAATTATGGGTGAAACTCGGAAACGAAGCAGGTACATTAAGTTATGCCACTTTTCCAACTTTCGATGAGAAGCATTTGATTGAAGCAAACATCAATTATCCTGTTTCTATCAATGGAAAGATGCGATTTAAGATAGAATTACCGACAGAAATGAATCCAAAAGAGGTTGAGGCGGCAGTTCTTGCGCATGAGGTTGCCATCAAATGGTTGGATGGAAATGCACCGAAAAAGGTGATTGTAGTTCCGGGTAGGATTGTGAATGTGGTGATGTAAGAAAGGAGAGAAGAAGAAAGGAGTTAAGAATGGTGTTAAATTATAAAAAAACAATAAAATCAACGGCTATCACAATTGGTTTGTATTCTCTTTTTTTTGCTATTTATATTTTACTTGATGTTTTTGGAGAAAGAGGAGGTCCTTGTTCCCCAAGTATTGCTTCTCTTTTTTTGATTCTTGTATTTCCAGTATTTGTTATAGCTCTTCTAGTCTATCAATATCTTCAATTCGTTGGTAATAGAAAAGATAAAAAGGTTTCAATTATTATAAATATTATTGTTTTGATTGCTTTCTTCTTTCTTATAAAGAATATTTAACAGACTTTTTACGTTCTTATTTTAGCGTAACCTGTCGAGAAATCAAAAAGCGTAGCGGTCGAATAGTCGAGTAGTCAAACTTTTGGCATACCCTTTGCATTCTCCATACCAACAACGTCTTCAAACGACATTAAAACTCAAGATTATGAAAAAGTATATTTACACATTTGCCTTATTAGGAGTCTTCTTCGGAATGACAAGTTCTACGATGGTTAAGTATCCATCGGTTACTAACTCAGCTTTTAAAGTTGGAGAAAAATTAAGATACCGTGTTACTTACGGATTTTTAGATGCTGGAGAGGCAAAACTAGAAGTCAAAGCAACATCTGTAAAAGGAAACAGTCGATCTTTATACCACGTAGTTGGAACAGGCAAAACTTTAGGTGGATTCAATGCTTTTTATAAAGTGAGAGACACCTACGAAAGTTACATTGACCAAAAATCAATCATGCCATGGAAATTTGTGAGAGATGTGAACGAAGGTGGGTATAAAATCAACCAGACCTATTCTTTTAAGCAAAACCAAAATAAGGTTTACAACGGTAAAAAATATTTCAAAACCCCAATGGGTGTTCAAGATATGGTTTCCTCTTTCTATAAAGCAAGAACGTTAAACATGAAAGGAATGAAACCTGGAAAAACATTTAAGTTCAAATGTTTTATGGACGATGAAGTGTTTGACCTAGTAATCAAGTATGTTGGAGATGAAACAATTAAAATTAGAAAAGGAAAATTCAAGGTTCACAAGTTTGTGCCAGTTGTGCAAACAGGCAGATATTTTGAATCTGAAGAAGATGTTCAGTTTTGGATAACAGCGGATAAGAATAAAATCCCAGTGTTAATCAAAGCAAAAATACCAGTGGGTACGGTGAAAATGCACCTAGTAGAATGGAGTGGTTTGAAGAATGAGTTGAGTTCTAAGTTGTAGAATAACCGACACACTGTTAAAAAGGAATCTGAGAAGGTTCCTTTTTTTTATGCGAATTTATTTTAAAATGCCTAACTTGTGTTCTTTAAACAAAATAGTATGAAAATAGTATTACTCGCATTTATCGTTGTTTTTATTGGAACAAACTCTTTTTCTCAAGACGTTATAATTCTTAAGGATGATTTTAAAATGGAAGTTAACGTCATTGAAATTACAACCTCGATGATTAAGTACAAGAGGTTTGATCAAAAAGATGGTCCCATAAGAAATGTTGCAATATCAGATGTAAAGGAAATTATTTACGAAGATGGAACGTGGGATAATTTTGAGAATAGACCTAGTATCACTCCACCATTGGATGGACTTCCTGAAATAGTTTTACCTGAACGAAAAAAGAAAGATGCATTTCATTCTCCCGGTATTTTTCTCGATTTAATGTTGGGATATTCTCAACGACAATTTAAGTCTCAATATGCTATTTTAGTATACAACCCTAACCAAGCACAATATCAATATACCAATTACATTACGCTGTCTTTGCGATTTGGAAACAAATGGTATATAGGGAAAAGAGAAAAATGGCGACCTGGTATTCAAGCAAATTGGTTTAGAATAGGAATAAACCTTGACCCACAAGATATTGGATACTCCATTTTTGCAGGTCCTAAAAATTTATCTATTGCAAATATTGGAATGTGCAATGTTTTTAAGTTTTCTGATAAAATTGGATTAGAAGCGAACTTTACAACGGGTATCAACGCAGAACTTGATATAGACTATGGGTCATTGATCCCTGGAATAGCAATAAGCCCAGAAGTTAAATTTAGGTATAAGAATTTGGCAATTGGTTTGAATTATACAAGAATACAAGCTATTGAAGTAAGCTCTGCTCTTTCCAATTGGGACATCTTAGATGTAAGTGTGGGGTTCAAGTTTTAGGGTGAAACAATTTATTGTTTGTGTTTAGTTCATCTGTTTATTGTACCAAGTAATACATGATTAGGTTTTATAAAAAAGAGAGTTAAATATCTCTTTTAGAAGTCCAAAATTATTGGTCAAACCTCTTTTTTTCAAAAACAGAACGTTAATCATTCAACTTCAACACTGCCAAGAAAGCTTCTTGAGGAATTTCTACACGACCCACTTGACGCATTCTTTTCTTTCCTGCTTTTTGCTTTTCTAACAATTTACGCTTACGAGAAATATCTCCACCGTAACACTTAGCAGTTACATCCTTACGCAAAGCTTTAATTGTTTCTCTGGCAATAACCTTTGCCCCAATTGCCGCTTGAATCGGAATTTCGAATTGTTGCCTCGGAATTAACTCCTTCAATTTAACACAAATCTTTTTCCCTAATTCATAGGCATTACTTCGGTGAACCAATGCAGAAAGTGCATCCACCATTTCTCCATTAAGTAATAAGTCCATTCGAATTAAATCCGACGCCTTATAACCAATTGGGTGATAATCAAACGAAGCATAACCTCTAGAAACCGTTTTTAAACGATCGTAAAAATCAAAAACGATTTCTCCCATTGGCATTTCAAAAGAAAGTTCAACTCTATCTTGTGTTAAATACACCTGATTGGTCAATTCTCCACGCTTTTCAATACACAAGTTCATAATTTGTCCAACATATTCTGATTTCGTAATTACTTGCGCTTTGATATACGGTTCTTCTATTCTTTCCATTCCAGAAGGATCAGGAAGTTCAGAAGGGTTGTTCACAATTTTAGCATCTTCAGGCGTTTTACGCATGTATGCTTTATACGAAACGTTAGGAACAGTTGTAATAACCGTCATGTTGAATTCACGCTCTAATCTTTCTTGGATAATCTCCATGTGCAAC
>JAJRQP010000018.1 GCA_024280195.1 Bacteroidota bacterium
GCTCTTGCACCAATGCTTGGTTTCTTGGGTACAGTAATCGGTATGATTTTCGCCTTTGATAAAATTATTGCAGATGGTCAAGTTTCTCCAATAACAGTAGCAGGTGGTATTAAAGTATCGCTTTTAACAACTGTATTTGGTTTGATTGCAGCAATTATTCTTCAAGTATTTTACAACTACATCGTTTCTAAAATTGATGGTATTGTAAACGAAATGGAAGATGCATCGATCTCTTTAATCGATATGATGTTGAAGCACAAAGTTGCGAAGGTCTAATTTTAGATTAGATAAAAAAATATTTTATTATTAATATAATTTGTAAAAAGCATGGATACTAAAAAGCTCAATTTATACATGAGTATTCTGAAAGTAGGTCTTGTTGCAATAGGAGTAATCGCATGTTTATTCTTATTCGGAGGGGCTGATATGAATAGTACAATGGAAGAGCAAGTTTCTTTTAGAGATGGAATGAGTCTAGGATTCTCCGTTTCTTTTACTGGATTTTTGATCTTTGCCTGTATTGGTCTTATCTTGATATTCTTTGTTGTTCAACTGATTTCTAATCCAAAAAAGACAATTATGTCTATTATTGGAGTAGTCGTTGCATTAGTATTGTACCTTATCTTTTTGATGGTGGGTACTTCTGATACGAATGAATCGTTACAGTTAGCACTAGATGTACAAGTAGAACAAGGAACAATTGTTTCAACAACAGCAGGGTTATACCTTGTGATTACATTGATTGTAATCGCATTGTTAGCAGCAGTTTTAGCTCCAGTAATGGGGAAACTTAGAAAATAAGAATTATGGCAAAGCGTGATACACCTGAAGTAAATGCTGGTTCGATGGCGGATATCGCTTTCTTGCTATTGATTTTCTTCTTGGTAACAACCACAATGGATAAAGATCAGGCGTATATTAGAAATATACCTAAGATTATTGAAAAGAAGAAGGAGAACCCTGACCCAGTTGAGAAGAGAGATATATTTGCAATACAAGCAAATAGTCAAAATCAATTGATGGTTAGAGGTGAATTGATGAGAGACCCAGATGATATTTCTGAGAGAATTATTGAGTTTTATAGAGAAAATGAGCAAGTCAATGATGTAACAAATGACTTTCCAATGTATTCTAGAATCACAATGCCGGAAATAGAAAGTTTATTGGATCAGTCAATAACGGCTGCAGAGGAAGTAGAAGCAACTCCTGGAGCACTAGCTGATATCATAGACTTTAAATGGAGACAAGTTGCTGAATGGGAAAAGAAGAAGCGTGCATTGGAAATATTAGGAACCAATAAACTAGCTGAAATTTCTGTTCAAGCACACATTCGTATCGAAGTTCAAAAAGGAACAGAATATGAGTTGTTTGCAAAAATTCAATCAGAAGTAGAACAGGGTTTGTTCGAATTGAGAGATGATGCAGCAATGAAAATTTTCAAAGAATCTTACCAGTCAATCAAAAGTAGATTGGCAATGGATAAGGGAGCTGAGGATAGAGAGAAAATTCAACTGTTGAAAATTCTTTATCCAGATAGAATTATTGAGGTAACTCCTAAACGATAAACACAAATTAGATGTCAAAATTTAAAAAAGATAGTGGAGGAAGTGCTCCGGCAATTAATACATCATCATTACCTGATATTGTATTTATGTTGTTGTTCTTCTTTATGGTTGCGACAACAAGTAAAGAGTCGGATCCTTCTGTAAAGGTTATTAAACCTGAAGGAGCGAGAACAACTGATATGACGCCTTATAAGCAAAAATCAGAAATAGATTTCTTGTACCTAGGTAAGCCTTTAAACAAAGCGAGAGCTGCACAATATGCAGAAATGGGTATGGAATACATGTTGTTTATGGACAATGTCGTTCAATCTACTCCTGATTTGTTGTACAACACGAATTCAATCCAAGCTTGGAAGTTAGATAAATTCGAATCTAAACCGCCTAGAATGACAGAGCCAATTGAATCTGTTATTACCTGTGTTAAAGCAGATAAAGGTGCTCCATCTGGAATCATTTTCGACATTAGAAAAGAATTACAAGCGATTGAAGCGTTAACTATTGCTTATGCAGTAGGAGAGAACGGTGAAAAGTAATCGTATTTAAGTTTTATTAGCCCGGTTAATCATTGATTAATCGGGTTTTTTATTGGTACTATGGAAAATTTTGAAGTTGTCAATCCAACAAGAATTGTTTTTGGGAAAAATCAATTAGGACGTTTGCCTCAATTATTAAAGGAGCAAAAAGTAACGAATGTTTTGTTGGTTTATGGAGGGGGAAGCGTCCAAAGAATTGGCCTGCTAGATAAAGTGAAAGAACAACTTTCTGCATTCAATGTAATCGAGTTTGGGGGAGTAGAAGCAAATCCTGAATACACAACTTTGATGAAAGCAGTTGAACTTGCGAGAGAAAGCGAAACTGACTTTATCATTGCGCTTGGTGGAGGTTCAGTTATAGATGGAGTAAAATTCATTTCTGGAGCAATCAATTATAAAGGAGAACCGTGGGATGTGTTAGAAAGAAAAGAAGGATGTAGCTTTCAATCAGCTATACCATTCGGAACTATTTTAACCTTACCAGCAACAGGCTCGGAAGCAAATTCTGGCGCAGTAATTAGTCGAAGTGAATTGAAGCTGAAGTTAACTATGGGAGGACCTTTGTTTTTTCCAGTCTTCTCTTTTTGTGACCCGACAGTTGTCGCAACGCTTCCTAAACGGCAAATTGCTAATGGAATTGTCGATGCATACATGCACACCTTGGAGCAATACCTAACTTACCCAATGGATAACCTCTTGCAAGAACGCGAAGCAGAAGGAATTCTTTCTACATTGATTGAGGTTGCAAACGTGGTCGATCATCCGAACGATTACAAACTAGCATCCAACTTAATGCATTGTGCAACTCACGCGCTCAACGGTAATTTACGTTGTGGTGTTATTTCTGATTGGACAACCCACATGATTGGGCATGAATTAACAGCTTTGTTCGGTATAGATCATGCGCAAAGTTTAGCAATCATAGCACCTCGATTATGGGAGCAAAAATTCTCCGAAAAGCAAGATAAATTGACTCAATACGGTCGCAGGGTTTTACATCTTGAAGGAGATAACGCAACTGTTGCAAGAAAGGCAATCCAAAAAACGGAAGAGTTCTTCCAAAGTCTAGGAGTGAAAACGCACTTGTCTGAATACACATCTAGCTATCAAGGTTGTGAAAAAACAATTAGCACAATCTTCAAAAATAGAGGTTGGGTAGCAATGGGAGAAAGAAAATCGATTACTTTAGATGATGTTCAACAAATTATTTTATCTTCAATCTAACAATCTAACAATCTAACAATCTAACAATCTAACAATCTAACAATCTAACAATCTAACAATCTAACAATCTAACAATCTAACAATCTAACAATCTAACAGAATGAAATACCTTATCATCGGTCTTGGAAACCCTGGTTTTAAATATGAAAACACGCGCCATAACATTGGCTTTAAAGTCGTGGAGGAATTTGTAAAGGAAAGAGGTGGTGCTTTTGAAACGGATAAATTGGCAGATGTTGCAAAGGTTAAATTCAAAGGAAGAACAATTGTTGTAATTAAACCCAACACGTTCATGAACCTTTCTGGAAAAGCAGTGAATTATTGGATGCAAACAGAAAAAATTAAGCGAGAAAACATCTTAGTTGTCACAGATGATATCGCTTTACCTTATGGTAAATTAAGAATGAAAGGCAAAGGTTCTGATGGAGGACACAACGGTTTAAAAGACATTCAAGCAGTTTTAGGAACCAGTCAATATACTCGCTTACGATTTGGAGTTGGGAGTGAGTTTAATCCAGGGAAACAATCTAACTATGTTTTGGGAGAATGGAGCAAAGATGAAAATCTTGACTTGCCAGAAAGAATTTCTACAGCAACAGAATTTATCAAAGGATTTACAACCATTGGATTGCAATTAACCATGACAAATTGGAACGGGAAATAGTTATTTGATAAACGTTAGATGCTATATGGTAAATGGCAACTAGCGAATGTTAGTTTTTAGTTAATATTTATCCTTCCCCATTTTATTGTAGTATTTTAGCAATGCTAACTTGCCGTTTTACGGTGCTTTTGAATGGAAACTTATGTGTTATTTGCTACGCAGTAATTCTTTTATGTGTTGATTATGAACTACGATGTAAAAGAATTATTCGCAAAATTTAATAAAGCGTCAAGCCTTTCTGATAAGGATAGAATCCTATATCAATCAAAAATTGAAGATTACTTAAGTTGGTCTAAGCCAGATTTTGTTTCTTTAATAACTCCCCATGAAGAAGAATTGTTTTCTTTTCAGCAAAATATTAGATTA
>JAJRQP010000290.1 GCA_024280195.1 Bacteroidota bacterium
GTGTAGAAAATCGTTTTATTATCGTTTGCCCAAGTAATTCCACCGGTAGTTTGTTCTATTTCATCTTTAAAAATCTCACCTGTTTCAACGTTTTTTATAGCAATTGTATATTCTCTTCTTGAAACTAGATCGGTAGAATAAGCAAGTAGTTTGTTGTTAGGACTCACACTAGAGCCTCCAACGGCAAAATAAGAATGTCCCTTTGCTAGTTCAGGTTGATTCAAAATAATTTCTTCTTCACCATTACTATCTCCTTTCTTACGGCAATTTAAACCGTAATCTTCTCCCTTTTCAAAACGAGAATAATATAGGTATCCATTCTTAAAAACAGGAACAGACTCATCATCTTGTTTAATTCTAGCAGTTATTTCCTCAAATAATTCTTTTTGAAAACCTTCAGTATGCTTCATCTTAGCTTCTAGGTAGTCATTCTCAGCGTTTAAGTAATCTAAAACATCCTGTGTTTGTGCATCGGGTGTTTCTGCATTTTTTTGCTCATCAGAAAGTCGCATCCAGAAATAATTATCTGCTCTTGTGTCACCATGAGTAGTGATTTTCTTTTCTATTTTTTTTGCAGTTGGTGCTTTAATCATTTTTTCTTTAGTTGTACAGTTTGCCAATAGAATGATAGATAAGGGGAATATTATTTGTTTCATAATAAGTATTAAGTTTTAATCTCGTAAGCATACGACATTAAAAGTAGTAAAATTAAATGACTGCTTGAAAGAAGTTTTTTGTTTTCATTAAATTGAGCATCTTTGTCTAAATCTTTCAATATGGAATTTATTTCTCAAAAACTTGACGATTACGTTTGTGCTCATACGGAGAATGAACCTGAAATTCTTTATCAATTAAATCGAGAAACACACATGAACGTTTTGCGACCTCGAATGCTAAGTGGTCATTTTCAAGGGCGTGTACTAAGTATGCTTGCTCATATGATTCAACCGAAAAATGTACTGGAAATAGGAACTTATACAGGTTATTCTGCTTTATGCTTTGCGGAAGGTTTAGTAGAGAATGGAAAGATTACAACCATTGATAAAAACGAAGAACTAGAAGACTTGGTGAATGAGTTTGTAGAAAAAGCAGGTTTTAAGAATCAAATTGACTGTATTATTGGTGATGCAATGGAAATCATTCCAACGATGGAAGGGGAATTTGATTTGGTATTCATTGATGCGGATAAGGGCAATTATGTGAATTATTACAACTTGGTGATTGATAAAGTGACAACAGGAGGGTATATCATTGTTGACAATGTTCTTTGGTCAGGAAAAGTAATTGAGGAAGTTGCAAAGGATGATGTTGATACGCAAACACTAATTGAGCTTAATAAACTCATTCACGAAGACGAAAGGGTGCAAGAAGTTCTTCTTCCTATTCGTGATGGTTTGATGATTGTAAGAAAAAAATAGATGCTTGAAATTCTTTATCAAGATGAGTACCTGATTGCCATTAATAAACCGCATGGCTTATTGGTACACCGAACGAAGATTGCCAGAGATGTCGATGAATTTGCTATGCAGTTGCTTCGAGATCAAATTGGTCAAAAAGTATATCCTGCGCATCGACTAGATAGAAAAACGAGTGGTGTTTTATTGTTTGCTCTTTCTTCAGAAATAAATACGGTGCTCCAAAAGCAATTCATGAACAAAGAGGTTGAGAAAAAATACATTGCTATTGTTAGAGGGTATACGGAGAGCAAAGTTGCAATTGATTATCCTCTTACGAACGAAGATGGGAAAACGCAAGAAGCAATTACTCATTTCAAAACCTTGCAAACAACGGAATGTAATTTTCCTTCAGGCAAGTTTGCTACTTCTCGATATTCTTTGATAGAGGTTAGTCCAGAAACGGGTCGTTTTCATCAGATACGAAAACATTTAGCACATCTTCGACATCCTATAATTGGGGATAGACCCCATGGTTGCAATAAGCAGAATAAAATCTTCTTAGAGCGTTTTCAGATGAACTCTATGTTGTTACACGCAAAAGAATTATCGTTTCTTCACCCTGTTAATAAAGAACAATTAATCATCGTAGCAGATGCTCATTCTGAGTTTAAAAGAATGAAAAGTGAATTATTTTAACTAAATTAGAACTATGAAAAATCAAATTACTTACCTCAAACAAGTATTACTTTTCTTCGCAATCAGTTTTGCGTTGAGTTCTTCTGCTCAAAACCGTCCGCAAGAGCCAAAAGAACCTTTTAATTACCTGTCTGAAGAGGTTTCTTTTGTCAATAGTAATGATGGAGTTAAATTAGTAGGAACCTTAACCTTACCTGAAAATGGATCTAATTTTCCAGCAGTAGTTTTAATCAGTGGAAGTGGACCTCAAGATAGAAATTCTGATATTTTAAAACATAAACCTTTTTGGGTTATTGCAGATTATTTAACGAAGAATGGTGTAGCCGTTTTACGAGTGGATGACAGAGGTGTCGCAAAGTCTGAAGGTGATTATTCGTCAGCTTCTTTGAATGATTTTACAGAAGACACTAAAGCTGCTTTAACTTTTTTGAGAACAAGAAAAGAAATAGATGCTAATAAGTTAGGGCTAGTTGGACATAGTTTGGGCGGAGTCATTGCTCCAATAGTTGCTAGCGAGGATAAAGAAGTTTATTTCATAATTCTTCTTGCTGGAACAGGAATGAGAGGAGATCAATTGATGCTACTTCAGAAGAAATTAATTGAAGAAAAAATGGGAATGAGTGCCATTGTTGTCGAAAATGGACAGAAAGATATCGGTGGGGCTTATGAAATAATTTTAGCGTCTAAAGAGCATTCTTCTAAAGTTGAAAAGAAATTAAAGAAGCATTTCAAAGAAACAATGGGAAATCAACTTTCTGCCGACATGATTGCTGCAGTTGCACATCAATTAACTTTTCCTTGGATGTACGATTTTATTCGTTTTGATCCTGCAAATGCATTAAAGGAAGTCGATTGTGCTGTTCTTGCCTTAAATGGAGACAAAGATGTGCAGGTTCCGGCAGATGAGAACTTAAAAATCATTGAAGAAGCATTAAAAGAAGGGGGGAACCAAAATGTCTCTATCCAAAAAATAGAAGGACTGAATCATCTTTTTCAAGAATGTAAAACGGGATTACCGCAAGAATACGCGATGATTGAGCAAACATTTTCTCCAGAAGTTTTAGAGATACTGAAAGGCTGGATTTTGAAGCAAACTAAATAAAACTCAATCCCCATCCGAGAATACTTCCTAATAGGACAGTAATCATTGCGTTCGACTTCTTCCAACCAAAGGTGAAAGCAAAACTAACTGCTAAAATCAAAGCAGTTCTCCAATCAATGACTGCCTCAAATCCCATTTCTATCAAGACTTTGAGCATGATAGCAACGGCTGCGATATTCACAGCATCTAAAAACGCAGAGAGGAATTTAGACTTTCTCATCTTTGGAATGAGTGGATTGAGAATCAACACAAAAATGAAGGAGGGTAAGAAAATTCCAATCGTTGCTGCAATTGCTCCCCAGAATCCAAATAATTGATAACCGATAAAAGTTGCTGTCGACAAAACAGGCCCTGGTGTGAACTGCCCAACGGCAATAGCATCCATTAATTCTGTTCGGGTAAGCAATCCTGTTCCAACTAATTCTCCATCTAAAAACGCAAAAAGTACATAACCTGAACCGTAAAGAATTGCTCCAACCTTCAAGAAAATCCAGAAGACTTTGAAAGCACTCATCTTCGTGACTCCAGCAACGGTTGTTTGTAAAATAAAAAACGGAAGGAATGCTTTTTTATCAGGCTTCGCATCCATCACTTTATTTTTGAAGTAGAAATAGAGCGCACCGATTATTCCTGCGCCAAGAAGAGCATTAACCTCATTGATTCCTAAGAATCCAACAAGGATAGTCAACGCACCAAGAACCCCTAATTCTACGGATTTCAAAGCTTTCTTTCCTAATTTTAGAACTGCGGCCGCGATGATAGCGATGACTGCAGGTTTTATCCCGTAGATGAAGTTTTCGACTTCTGGAAGTTTCCCGAAATGAACGTAGAGGTAAGCAAGAAAACCAGTGATTACAACTGCAGGAAAAATAAATGCCATACCCGCAACAAATAAACCTGCAAATCCAGCTCGTTCATGTCCGCAATGCATAGTCATTTCGGTAGAATTAGGACCGGGAATAAGATTCGTTGCTCCAATTAAATCAAGAAAGTGCTCAGGTGTAATCCATTTGCGTTTCTCAACAATTTCTTGTTCCATCATTGCGATGTGTGCAGCTGGACCACCGAAGGCAATCAGACCCATTTTAAAAAATACGCTAGCAACTTCTTTGAGCTTCTTTTTCTCCATAGTGCAAAAAAAGTGAATTTTAACAAGCTAGAATCAAATCAAACATTAATTTTAGGTTAAATAACTGAACAATGATTGATTTTAGAAGTGATACCGTTACAAAGCCTTCCAAAGAAATGAAGGATGCCATGTTCGCAGCACCTGTTGGAGATGATGTTTTTAATGAAGACCCATCAATTAATGAGTTGCAAGAATATGCTGCTAAGTTATTTGGAATGGAGGATGCGATTTATTGCTCATCTGGAACGCAGACTAATCAGATTGCTATAAATATTCATGCAAAACCAGGAGGAGAGGTGATTACTCATGAAGAATCACACATCTACAAGTATGAGGGAGGAGGAATTGCTAAAAACACAGGAGCGTCTGTTCGATTGTTGCGAGGAAACAGAGGAAGATTGAATTTAGAGGATGTTACGAAGTGGGTTAATCCAGATGATATCCATTTACCCGTTACTCAACTAGTTAGCCTAGAGGATACATCTAATCGTGGAGGAGGAGCCATTTATGATTTTGAAGAAATAAAAAAGATCAGTAGTTTTTGCAGAGAGAATAAGATGCCTATTCATTTGGATGGAGCAAGGTTAATGAATGCAATGATTGAAAATAAAATTGATTTAAAAGAATACGCTTCTCAATTTGATTCTATTTCTCTTTGTCTTTCGAAAGGCTTAGGCGCTCCAGTTGGTTCTTTGCTAATCGGAAAGAAGACATTCATCAAAGATGCTCGCAGGGTTCGAAAAGTTTTTGGTGGAGGAATGCGCCAAGCAGGAATCATTGCTGCAGGAGGTTTGTTTGCATTAAAGAACAATGTGGATCGATTGGCAGAAGATCACAAACATGCAAAAGTATTAGAAGCTACGTTGAATGAATTGCCATGGGTGGATAGCGTTCTCGGTGTGGAAACAAACATTGTGGTCGTGAATTTGAAAAATGCAAGTGATAGAGATCCAATCATTGCTAAACTAGATGAGCAAGGTGTAAAAATAGTTGCCTTTGGTCCTGATATGTTACGTTTCGTTACTCATCTTGATATCAGTTCTTCGGATATTGACCAAACAATTAGTATCTTGAAGAAAATTGAACTGTGATTAGAATCGTTTTTATAACAATCATTATCGTGTCCTCGCTTGTTGCTTGCAATAAAGCAAAAGAAGAGGTCATTGATTTGAAGGACATCATTGCAGAATCTGATCGATACAAAGAAGTTGATGAAATTGTAGAAGTTAATGATGCTATTATCGATTCTGCACAACTCGTGCTCCAGTCTTTTTCGGAGAATGGAATTGACGCAAATTCACTTTCTGTTGTAAAGAAAAGTTTATTCCCTGATAGATTTGGTCCAGAACACACTAATAAGTATCTTCTTGAAAATGAGCTCGATACGATTAGGTATTTCAACTGGAAGTATACTGATTCTTCAAAAACAGTGAATGCCTTTTTTAATTGGATGGACAATTTTGGAAAGAAAAGAAAATCTCTTTTTATTGGAGAAGAAAAGAACCTGCAGAAAGAACCTTTCCTCTTATTTGTGGGCGATACTTCGTTAATTTTTATAGAAGCAAAAGAGTCACTTAATCGAAAAGAATGGGAGTCTTTTCTGAAATTTAAAGGTTATCCAGGCGATTGGAATTACATCCTCCAACAAGGGAAATGGGGAAAGGTAAAATGGGATTAACTGGTTAGGTTCAAGTCTTGTTTTAATTATCCAATCAACTTCTCTAACACCTCATACGCTTTTTGAATCGTAATAAACTTAGCTTGAGCAATTTTTTGTTGCTCTTTCGATTCATTATGAAACCTGTCAGGGTGATGTAGTTTTACCAATTTCCGATATGCTTTTTTTATGGTTTCCATAGTAGCAGTCGTTGGCACACCAATAATATCACAACAAATTTCCTTCTGATTCGGTCGGACTTTTGCATCTTCCGATTCTCTCCATTCATTCCTTCTAGATTCGTCAAAATTAGATTGATACATGGCAATAATTCCATCTAACTCTTTGTCTGTTACTTTTAATTCTTTAACAATTGTTCTCAATGATGTTATTTCTTTCTGAGAGAATTTTCCATCGATGATACAGAGTCCACACAGAAAATAGACAATTTGCAGATGGTCTTTCTTTTTGAAATGATAGTTGGCCATCCATTTCCCAAAAGATGAAACATTAATAGGCGTTGTGTATGCTTTATTGATCGATTCTCGAAAGTTATAATAGCCTTCAGGGAAATGCTGATGGAAATATTCTAAAACATATTTTAATTTATCTTTGGAGTGGCCTTTGTCGCCTTTCATCATTTCTGCTGCTAAAACTATATAGGCTTCAATTAAGTTGTCTTCATTTTTAGAATTCAACCAGCTAAATTTTATTGCTTTTTTACCTGTGCCAGAGCGAAAGAATAGTATCAGCACAACATTTATTGTAATAAAAAACACTAATTCTAGAAAGGTTTTACTTGCTGATTCGCGGAGAATGATATTTAAGTCTATCATCGTACCATTTCTAAATATTCATATGCTTTCTGAATCTTAATGAATTTCGACTTTGCAATTTCTTGTTGTGCCTTTGATTCATTATGAAAACGATCAGGGTGATGTATTTTTACCATTTTCCGATAAGCTTTTTTTATTTCTATAAAACTAACATTTTCTGAAACACCTAAGATTTGACAATTAATGCTTCTTTTTGATAATGTTCTAGCTCTTGTTTTAGTCCTAAATTTATTTTCAGAATGAGCGCTAGATTGAGTTTTTCTTTGGGAACTCTTTGAATGACTTCCCGTTTTCTGATACATAGCAATAACACTTTGAAATTCTCTCGATGAAATTTTAAGAGAGAATGCAATTTTTTCCAGCAATTGTAATTCAGAAGGTATGATTCTTCCATCAACCATGCAGATTCCTGCTAGAAAATACAGAATCTGAATTCGTTGACTTTTCTTTCTAACTTTAGCATTCAACCAGCTAGAAACGGCTTTTAATTGATCGGGGTTTTTATATGCAGATGTGAGTGATGCTCTAAAATCATAATCACTGGCTTTGAAGTGTTTCCTGAAATGGGAAGAAATAAATTGAATTTTCTCCCGAACATTATTTCTGTCTTTAGCGATAAGTTGTGCAGCCAGATAAATGTACGCTTCCAATAAGTTATCACGAGAATAGGGGAGTGTGTTATCAAAAATACCGACCGACCAATCGTGATTCATTTTCTTTGCCTTCAGCCAATAGATAGCGGCAAAAATGAAAGGCAAAGATGCCCAAAACAAAACAGATATGCCATTACTATCATCAGTAACACTTTTATTCGTAAAGGGATATTGAAGAATGATTTCAATCATAACAGATACGAAATTAAAAATCCTACCCAAATTGAGTAGGATTTTTCACGATTAATTCTTCTTCTGTTTCTTTTTATATTTTTTTCTTGACTTCTTTCTGCTTGCCCGATAATCTTTCATGCTTTCTTTATAGGCTGCTTTATCCATTTTTCGCATTGACTTGTCAAATTTAACAGTTCCAGCATCAATATCGTTAATGACAGCTTCTGTTATCCAGTCATCACCTTTTGCGCTGTATGTTGCATCTAGATCTTGCCCGAACATTTTAGCGATACCGCCATACATTGCTGTTTGAAATCCTCCTCTATAATTTTTTATGACTTCGTTTACCGTCATTCCAGTTTCTCGATAGACTAATTTCATTAAAAGTTCTCCTTCACTTTGATAAAGGTCTTTAATATTGAAAGTGAATTCTTCCTTCAGTTTTTTATGAGCCTTCTTACTGTATCTCTTCTTTTTCCTTTTTCTTTCAATGTCATCAAGATCATCCTCGTAATCGTCAATAAGCTCTTTTGCTTTCAGTGCCATTGGGTATGTTCTACGAAGTAATTCCAATTGTCTTTTGTATTTCCATTTAAAATTACGATCAACTCGCATTTCTGGAATATCTTGTTCTTTAGCAATAGCCAAATCGTCTTGGCTCATTGAAAACCCCGAAAGGCTCGTTAAGAAGGCGAGAATGATAATTTTTAACATAGTAATTAATTTTTTCTATCGAAAATCAAATAGAAGTTCGTATTATTGAATCAAATATGTTGCCAAAAAGCTATAAATGAATAGACTCTTTATTATAATAACGTTAGTTTCTTTAATTAGTTGTAAGTCTGAAGTTAAAAACCCTGTGGACGATGTTGATACTCTTACGGACTCTATACCCGAAATAACTGAGCCTGACGCTTTAGATTCAATAATAGTATCTGATTACGACATGTCTGATGTTGATAAAAAAGACGTAAAAGAATTCAAAGAAAACTTAGTGAAAATTGAAAAAGAATATGGAGAGCAATGGGATTTCTGTCTATGTGTGGTTAAGGGAGATTCTATTAATAAAGCCTTTATGAATCCCAATATTTCAGATGAGAATTTCAATAAATTATCAGATCGTTTTGATGTAATTGATGAGAAATGTAAGGCATTTAGAATTCAGAACCCTAGTATCACTCCTGCAGAACGAGCAGCTCATGAGAAAAAGGTGAGAACTTGCCTAAAAGAGGCAGGGATAAAATAACATCTATGAAGTTTCAAGAAGTAATGGATTTCCTTGAAAGTAAAGGAAACGAACAAACATGCAGAATTTACAGGAAGCATGGTGCGCCAGAAAATATGTTTGGTGTTAAAGTTTCTGATTTAAAAATCATAAAAAAAAAGATTAAAATCGACCATCAATTGGCGATGCAATTGTATGATACAGGGAATTCTGATGCTATGTATTTCGCTGGATTGATTGCTGATTCGCAACAGTTCTCAGAGAAAGATTTTGAAAAATGGGCTAGAAATTCGTATTGGTATATGATTGCAGAATATTCTGTAGCATGGAATTTAGCAGAATCTCCATTATGGATGAGTATTTGCAAGAAATGGATTGATAGCAAAGACGAAATATTAGAAGAAGTTGCGTGGGGTGCATTAGGATGTGGTTTAGGTTACGTTCCAAATGATGACATAGATGTTGAATTTCACACAACTTTATTGAAAAGAGTAGAGAAGGAGATTCATTCATCTTTCAATAGAACAAAATACACCATGAATAATTACGTGATTGCCCTTGGAGGAGCAATTGCAGAATTGACCGAACTCTGTAAGGAAGTTGGAGAAAGAATAGGAAAAGTGGATGTAAATGTTGGAGATACGGCGTGTAAAGTGCCATTAATCAAACCGTATATTGAAAAAATAGAAGCAAGAGGAAGTATTGGTAAGAAGAAAAAAACATTGAAGTGCTAATTAGCCAACAGCTAAATGCCATTGGCTAATAGCTCATATTCCTAATAATAAATTGCTCTTCTAACCTTTGTAATGTACTTAGCTAAACGAATAACTTGCTTTGTATAGCCAAACTCATTGTCATACCATGCATAAATCACAGCACTTTTTCCGTCTTTAGAAACGATTGTTGCGTTTGAGTCAAATACCGAACAACAAACATTACCAATAATGTCATTCGAAACTAATTCAGGATCTAAAGCATAATATATTTGATTAACCAAAGGTCCATCAAGCGCAGCTAATTTTACTGTTTCGTTTAATTCTTCTACTGAAGTCTTCTTACCTAATTCAAGATTTAATATTGCTAAAGAACCATTTGGAGTAGGAACACGAACAGCATTTGCCGTTAATTTATCTTTTAATGAAGGAATCACTTTAGTAACTGCATTACCAGCTCCCGTTGAAGTGATTACCATATTGATAGCAGCAGAACGTCCTCTTCGAGGTTTCTTATGCATGTTATCTAATAAGTTTTGATCATTCGTATAAGCATGAACCGTTTCAATGTGTCCTTTTACAACGCCAAAATTATCTTCAATTACTTTTAAAACAGGTGCGATTGCATTTGTTGTACACGATGCTGCTGAATAAATTTTTTGCTCATCAAGATCTAACGGCCCTTGGTTGATTCCATAAACAATGTTTGGAATCTCTTTTCCAGGCGCTGTTAATAACACTCGTGACGCTCCGTTTGCTTGTAGATGTCTAGATAAAGCTTCTTTATCTGTGAATGCTCCTGTATTATCAATGATTAAAGCATTATTGATTCCGAAAGCTGTGTAATCAACGTCTTCTGGATTCTTAGCGCAAATCATTTTAACAACCTGACCATTAATAATAATGGCAGAATTTTCAGCATCAACCTGAACAGTTCCTTTAAATGCGCCATGAACAGAGTCGTTCTTCAATAATGCAGCACGCTTAATTAGGTCTGCCTCAGAATTACTTCTCGTAACAATTGCTCTTAAACGTAATTGTTGACCTCTTCCTGCTTGCTTGATTAATTCTCTAGCAGCTAATCGACCAATTCTACCAAATCCATAAAGCACAACATCTCTTGGCTCCATTACGTCAGCTTCTTCAACCATGAATTGTGACAGTTTTGAGTCTAAGAATTCTCTTTTCGTCTCAAAATTATGACCTTCATACAGCCATTCATAAGAAAGCTTCCCTAGGTCAATTTTTGCAGGTGCTAAATCCATTGCGCGTAATTCAACTGCCATTGTTGAAGAAGTAATAATGTCAATAGGTTTATTTACTACATTCTTCGAGTATTCATGTAAATGAAGAATTTCAGAGATTGTTATGTCAACTAATTGATTTCTAAATAAAACCAATTCAATTCCTTTATCGTACAATAATTCACCAACCTTACTAGATAAAGTAACAGCCGCTCTTTCTTGTTCAATGTGTGATTTTAATTCTTTTTCGTAATCCAACGCAGTTTCCATGTTTAATTAGATGTTGTTTTAATTGTTTTTGTGTAAAAAAAAAAGCTACCCAAAATAATGGGCAGCTTTAACTATTATCCTAAATATGCTTTCAGCAATTTGTTTCTCGAAGTGTGTCTCAAGCGTCGAATTGCTTTTTCTTTTATTTGTCGAACCCTTTCTCTTGTTAAGTTGAATTTAGATCCAATCTCTTCAAGTGTTAATCCGTGATTCATTCCAATCCCGAAGAATAAACGAATGATTTCACGTTCTTTATCAGTTAAAGTGCTTAAAGAACGTTCAATTTCTTTCTGTAACGACTCGGCCATTAATGCGTGATCTGCTTTAGGAGAATCATTATTAGCCATTACATCCATCAATGTTCCTCCATCATCAGCCGAAGATAGGGGAGCGTCCATCGATACGTGGCGTCCAGACACATTTAAACTTTCCTTAATTTTATCTTCAGGAACTTCTAATGCTTCTGCTAGCTCCTCCGCTGAAGGCGGTCTTTCAAATTCCTGCTCTAAACGAGAGAATGCTTTGTTGATTTTATTTAAAGAACCAACTTGATTCAATGGAAGACGAACAATTCTTGCTTGCTCAGCTAGAGCTTGCAAAATTGATTGACGAATCCACCATACTGCGTATGATATAAATTTGAATCCACGAGTTTCATCAAATTTTTGTGCTGCTTTAATCAATCCAAGATTTCCTTCATTGATTAAATCCGGTAGGGTTAATCCTTGGTTTTGATATTGCTTTGCTACAGAAACAACGAAACGTAAATTAGCTCGAGTTAATTTCTCAAGAGCTCTTTGATCTCCTGCCTTAATTTTCTGTGCTAATTCTACTTCCTCTTCTGCTGTGATTAAATCTTCTTTACCTATATCTTGTAAGTACTTGTCAAGTGATTGACTCTCACGGTTGGTAATCGATTTGGTGATTTTTAGTTGTCTCATACTCTTCTAATCCTCTTCTTTTAAGTTTTTGCTCTTTGAGCGATCGCAAAGATACGGTGAAATGAAGCTCTTATCCAAAAATAAGTGCAACAAATTTCATTTTTTATCTAGTCAAAAACCATGCCTTAAATACTTGGTTTACAAACCAAATCCAACATAGTCTTTTGTTCCGTTCTCTGTAATAATCTCTAGCAAAACACCGTTATTACTACTGTTTAATTTTCCTGTCAGTTGTTCAATACTTTCAATGGCAACATTGTTTATTTTTGTAACGGTCATTCCTTCTTGAAGACCAAGGGATTTAAGCTTACCTGCTGTCAATGTTTTGATCTTTACACCATAGTCGATATTTAACTCCTTCTTTTCTTTACTTGTTAATACTCGAAAGGTTGCGCCAAGTGCTGTATTTTTCTTTACTTCTTCTTTACTAACAAGTTTTGTGTCGCCATCTTTATTGCGTAAAACAATGTTTTTGACGCTTTCATAACCTTTTTTATCTCTAATAGTTACAGGGATCTTATCTCCTGGTCGTCGTCTTCCAACTTCTTCTTGTAATGCAGCAACAGAATTTACATTCTTTTCTCCAACTTTAAGAATAACATCTCCTTCTTTTAATCCTGCTTTCTCCGCAGAGCCACCCTCAACAACTCCTGCCACGAAAACACCTTTTGTGTCTGTTAAATTGTATTTCTCAGTTAATTCTTGAGTGACATCTGCGATTTGCACTCCTAGATAACCTCTTTGTACGACACCATAGTCAATTAAATCTCGCATTACTTTCTTTACCAAGTTGACAGGTACTGCAAAGGAATATCCTGAATAACTTCCAGTTTGCGAAGCGATTGCGGTATTAATGCCAACCAGTTCTCCTTTTGTATTGACTAATGCGCCTCCACTGTTACCAGGATTGACTGCAGCATCGGTCTGAATAAATGACTCAATAGGTACGTTTCGTTGGTTTGCACTTCCTTTAATGATGTTAATGTTTCTCGCTTTTGCAGATACGATACCTGCGGTTACGGTAGAGGTGAGGTTGAAAGGATTTCCAACGGCTAATACCCATTCCCCAACTTTTACAAGATCACTATTGCCAATCGGAATTGATTTTAGCCCTTTTTCTTTGATTTTTAACACAGCAATATCTGTCGATGGGTCAGCTCCTACAATCGTTGCTTCGTATTTCCTGTTGTCATTTAGGATAACTTCTATCGTTTTTGCATTTTCTATGACGTGGTTGTTTGTTACAATGTACCCATCGGCTGAGATAATCACCCCAGAACCTGACCCAGAACCGTAATGCTTAAACTCTCTTCCTCCAGCTCCTGGTCCATAGAAAAATTCTGAGAATATATCTCGTTGGAAAGAGGTGGTTTCTACAGTTGTAGTTACGTGAACAACGGAATTTAAACTGTTTTCAGATGCTTCAACAAAATTCTCTGTCTGGAATTGGGATAGAAAATCAATGCTTGTGTTTTTAGCACCAAAATCAGTATCGTTTTGTGCAACTGAATCTATGTGCGAAGAAGGTTGTGTTGAATTCATTGTCATAAAAACAGCCAATGGTAACATTCCGCCTAATAGGCCTAATCCTAAAAATTTAAAATTATTCTTCATTTTATATCTTTTATTTAATTTATTTCTTGTTGTTCTGAATATCAATAATAACACCATAGAATAAAAAATGGTACAAATGTCATGTTAAAGAATGTTAAGCATTATTGAGAGAATAACTGTACTTTTGTATTGCAATGGAAATAAAGTTTTCAAAATATCAAGGAACGGGCAATGACTTTGTCATGCTGGATAATATGACAGGTTGTTATGACAATTTGACCATTGCTCAGATTCAATTCTTATGCGATAGAAAACTTGGGGTTGGAGCAGACGGTTTGATTAAAATTTCGACTAGGGAAGGTTACGACTTTGAAGTAGAATATTTTAATGCGGATGGAACGCAAAGTTTCTGTGGAAATGGTGCTAGGTGTTCAGTTGCGTTTGCTAATAGTTTAGGACTGATTCAGAATAATAAAACAACCTTCTTGGCAATAGATGGCGAGCATAAAGCATCTATTAAGGATGGTCTTGTTCGTTTAGAGATGTTGTCAGTTAGCAATTATCGAAAGAATAATGATGACTTCATTCTCGATACAGGTTCTCCGCATTATGTTCATTTTTCTAACGGAGAACAAAAAGACATTGTTTCTTATGGAAAAAAAATTCGTTATTCGGAGGAGTTTAAAGAGAAAGGAATCAATGTAAACATTGTTGGTGTCGTTGATAATGAAACGATTAAAGTTGAAACATACGAACGCGGAGTAGAAGATGAAACTCTTTCTTGCGGAACGGGTGTAACTGCCTGTGCGTTAGTTTATATGTTACGAAATACAGAATTGAATAAGGTTGATGTAGAAACCAAAGGAGGCAGGTTAACAGTAGAGGCCAATCCTTATTCGGAAGAAAATGGTTTTAGAAATATTTGGCTATCAGGACCTGCAAAAAAAGTATTTGATGGAAGTATTGACATCTGAATATGAAATAGCCAAAATAGAGGATTCAAAATTGATTCCTAGAGATGGTGTTTTGCTCTGGGTGTGGCATGTTGATAAAATTCCACCCCACATAGGTATATCAACAAGAGGTTCTTATTACAGTCTTAAGGCGAATGGCAAAGATGAAGGCCTAGTCCTCTCTTTAATTGAATCCATTATAGAAAAGAAAAAAATTAAAACCTTAGTTTTTGCATTGGACAGGGAGTTTTCAATTGAAGAGGTTGATACTATTTTTTCTCAATTCACAGAAACAGTACCTTTAAAAATTACTTGCCTAAACCCAATTAAATCACTGTTAAGTTTTAATGAGGCTGGGAAGTTGTCAGAATTGCTTTCTGCTTTAGATGGTAACGATTTAATTTTAGATGTTTACGGCTATAATATTGGTAATCAATTTGGTGGGCTAGAAAAATATACGGAAAAAGATATTCATTCTCGATTGATAAAGTTAAGCAATGAGTGATTCTTCCATTTTCCTACGTTACATAGAAGCAAAGGATGCTAAACAAGTTCTTGATTGGGAGAATAATGAAGAAAACTGGGCAGTGAGCGAGAATGATTCACCGTATTCTATTTACGATATTTTGGTATTGATTGAAGAGTTGCAGGATATTCAAAAAGCAAAACAAGCTAGATGGATGATTTGCTTATCTATAAACAACAAAGCAATTGGCAATGTTGATTTAACAGAAATTGACTTCAAAAATAAACAAGCGACAGTTGGAATTCTAATTGCAGACAAGGAATTAAGGAATAAAGGTTTTGCGTCTGAAGCGATACGGTTGATAGAGGTAGAAGCAGTGAAAATTGGAGTTGAGAAACTGGTTTGCACCATTCATCAAAGTAATAAAGCAAGTATCGCTCTATTTTTGAAGAGTGGTTTTAAGAAAATTGGATTGCAAAAAGAGCCTGATTTAAAAGAAGGTGATTATATTGAAGCATTATTATTTGAAAAATGGTTAAAAAAATAGCACTTATAGTTCTTGGGATTATCCTATCAGTTTCATTCGTTTATAAGGATAAAATCATGCGTATCTTTTCAGAGGATACACGAACGATTAACACTAAAGAGGTTAAATTATTGTTCAAAGAAGACCCGACTCTTTCTTTTCTGATTGAAACATTACTTGAAAAAGGAGTATTGAAAGATAGGAAGCAATTCGTTGATTATATGAAAGATAACAATATTGACACGACGAAATTTGATGCAGGTAAATACATCATTCTCTCACAAACACAGTTAGCGAATTTGGTGAATGGTTTTGTTGAAGGGGAGAATGGACACGGAGTTGCTGAAGCAAAAGTTAACGTGATTTTTAACAACTGCCCAACGATTGAAGCGATGGGAAAAAACATTAGTCAATGTATTCTCGCAGACAGCGCATCAATTGTTGAATACATTTACAATCCAGCAACCTTAAATAAATACGGTTTCACTAGAGAACAAGTGCCTGCGCTATTTTTACCAAAGAAGTATGAGATGTATTTCGATACTGATGCAGCAGAATTTGTAGCTTTTATGGCAAAAGAATTCAAAATATTTTGGAATGATGAGCGAAAAGCTAAAATGAAAACAATTGGGTTGAATTCTCCTTCTAAAGTTACAACCTTAGCGAGTATCGTTTATTCTGAACAGTCTAAAGTTTCGGAAGAATGGCCACTGATTGCCAAATTGTATTTGAATAGATTGAAGAAAGGAATGAAATTGCAATCTGACCCGACTTTTAAGTTTTGCTGGGGAGATGAATTAAAAGGCGTCGAGCGTTTGCTTTATAAGCATAGAGATATCGACTGCGACTATAACACTTATAAAATAAATGGATTACCTCCTGGTCCAATTTATGTAACGCCAGGAACTGTGATTGATGCAGTTTTAAATCCAGCAGATGTTAATTACATTTTTATGTGCGGAAAACCGGGAGGTGGAGGTCATAATTTTGCGGTTACAAATGCGGGACATGAAAAGAATGTAGCAATCTATAAAAAATGGTTGATTGAGTATCAGAAGAATAAGGGAAGTTGAAACAATGAGATTTTAAGAGGCAAAGATGTTAAGATCTCATTACTTAAACGAATAATAATAAATGAAACTATTAATCTTTCTTTTTAGTATGTTAAGTTTTGGAAGTTTAGCGCAAGAAAAATTGACGTGGAGCATTTTACATCCTGTTAAACAGCAATGGATAGATCTTGGAGAAAAAGGTTCTGTGCAAGAGGCTTTAATTGCTTCTAAAGAATTGCCAGATCCTTTTTACGGAAACAATGAAGAGCAATTTAACTGGATAGAAGAGCATGAGTGGGAATTCAAATCCATGTTTTTTATCACGGGTAATCAATTGACTAATGAGTTTATCGAACTCGAATTTCCATCCATAGATACCTATGCAAAAGTGTATCTGAATGATTCTTTAATTCTCACAACTGAGAACGCTTTTCGACCGTATTCTGTCCATATAAAAGAATTTGCAATAGAAGGGTTGAATGAGTTGACGGTGGTGTTTGCTCCACCTGTGATGCACCATCAACAAATGTTTGCCGATGCAAATTATCACCTGCCTGCACCTAATGATGTTGGCAGTATTGCAATTGCTCCATACACTCGGAAACCTCAGTATCAGTTCGGTTGGGATTGGTCCTTGAGAATGAACACAATGGGTTTTAACAAGCCAGTAATTATTCATACATACAATGTTGCGAGATTAACGAATAAAACAACTCGAATTATTTCTGTTTCCGAAGAGAAAGCAATCGTTGAATTTGACCTCTTTTTTGAGAGTGAGAATTTAGAAGAAATTACTTGGAAAAGTAAACTGTTTGGAGAAGAAATAGTAGAGGTTAAAAACGGTCGTTTTACAAGACGAGTGGAGATTAGCAACCCTCAATTATGGTGGCCGAGAGGACAAGGTCTGCATTTTTTGTATAAGGATTTAATTAAGATTCATAACGTTGATAATGAAGAAGTTGTTAGTTTAAACTTAAAGTTCGGGATTAAACATTCAGAACTCATTCAAGAGAAGGATGAATGGGGAACTAGTTATTATTTCAAGATCAATGGAAGGCGTATTTTTGCCAAAGGAGCAGATTACATTCCTCAAGATATTTTTCCTGCGAGAGTAACGGACTCTGCGATAGTATCAATGGTTGAAACGATGGCTGAATCTAACTTCAATATGGTGCGTGTTTGGGGAGGTGGTTATTATCCAGATGATGTATTCTTTGAAAAATGCGATGAATTAGGAATAATGGTTTGGCAAGACTTAATGTTTGCGTGTGCGATGTATCCTGGAGATTCAGCTTTTGTAGAGAATGTTCAAGAAGAATTACATTATCAAATCCCAAGAATATCAGGTCACCCTTCTGTAGTTTTGTTTAATGGCAACAATGAGGTTGATGTTGCATGGAAAAACTGGGGGTTTCAGCAAAAGCATAATCTATACGGTAAGAAAGCCAAGGCGATTGAAGACGCTTATTCTTTAGTATTTAAAGAGCTAGCACCTTCTGTTGTGAAATCGAATTCGTCATTGCCTTATGTTCATACTTCTCCATTAAGTAATTGGGGAAAGGATAAGTATTACGATCATGGCTCACAACACTATTGGGGAGTGTGGCACGGAAAATATCCTTTAGAAGACTTTGGAAATAAAATAGGTCGTTTTAATGCTGAATATGGCTTTCAGAGCTTTCCAGAGTTCAATACGCTTCGTTCTTTCTCCGAAGAAAAAGATTGGAACTTGAAGTCGGATGTGATGAAACATCACCAAAAAAGCTATGTCGGTAATGGGATGATTCTCAAGCATGCAAAATTACTCTATGGAGAACCACAAAACTTTGAAGAATTCGTTTATTTTTCTCAGTTAACACAAGCAAAAGCAGTGAGCATGGCAATCGCATCACACCGAATAGATGCTCCTCGTTGCGGTGGAACATTGTACTGGCAAATGAACGATTGTTGGCCTGCTCCAAGTTGGTCAAGCATTGATTATTTTGGCAATTGGAAAGCATTGCAATACGCAGTTAAGAAAGATTACGAAGATATTGCCATCGTTGCTAAATACAACGGACTGGAAGAAAAGGAGTATTACATTGTCTCAGATTCTCCTGAAGAATTATATGGAGCAATTAGATGTGAAATTTATGACTTAACAGGAAAGCGACTTTCCTCAGAAGGGATTGAGTACGAAATAAAGCAAGGATCTTCGCAACTTCTAAAATTGAAGCTCGCAGAACAGAAAAGTGTGCTTAATGAGAACTGCGTTATTCGGTTCTCTTTTAACGAAGGATATTCTCGCACATTTACACACATTGTAAAGCCTTATGAAAAGGCGACAGAAGATGATGTTGATTTTGCTGTATTGAAAGAACGCTCTTCAGATGGAAGGTTATTACTACGAGTGAATAACAAGAAATTTGTACAAGATTTATGGATTAGTTCTTCCAAGTTTAATGTTAAAGTAACTCAGAACTTTGAAAGTTTTTTACCAGGACATCAGTTAATGGAGATTGATTATACTGGAGAACTGAAAGAGGAGGACATTAAGTTGCTGTGGAGGTGATTTTCATTTTTAAAAGGATTATCTAATAGAATCCTTAAGCTTTCGCTACTTTTACGTCTAAGTAAAAATTCAAATTATGACATCGGTTAAAGCAACACTCAGAGAACAATACACAATCGACAATACAACAAGAGAATTATCTTGGATTTCAGATGAACCAATAGAAGTTGGTGGCGCAAATCTAGGTCCGAAACCTACAGAATTACTGCTTTCTGCATTGGCGAGTTGTAAAATAATTACGGTTCAAATGTATGCCAGTAGAAAAGGATGGAAGGTTGACGATATGAATGTTGAGCTTACTTTTATGGAGAAAGAAGGAGATAAAACAGTGATTGAAAAGAGAATTAACTTTACTGGAGAACTAGACGAAAAGCAACGTGCACGATTGGTTGAGATTTCTGGAAGGTGCCCTGTTGTAAAAATGTTAAAAGATTCAATTGAGTTTAAAATAGTTGAATGAGATTAATTCCGTTCTTTTTATTTCTCATTGCAACAACCTATTCTTTTGGGCAAGGTATCAAAGGCCGGGTATTTAATGCCGAGAATTCTCCCATAGAATACGCATCCGTGCGTTTTTTATGGCTGAGTGATTCTTCGGTGATTACTGGAGAGTACACAGATGTAGAAGGTAAGTTTGAGTTGACTATTCCGAAGCTTAATTCAGAAAGAGAGCATCGATTCTTGCTAAAAATTACATTGGCCAATCACGAACCCTTTGTCAAAGAAGTTATTGGAGCAATCAATTTAGGCGATATTTATTTAGAGTTAGACAAAACAATAAACATCGATGAAGTGACTGCTTCTGGCTCGTTAGATGTTCTTAAAGCGGGCATCGATAAGAAGGTTTATAACGTTGCAGATGATATTTCTGCGAAAGGAGGAAGTGTGAATGATGTCCTCAACAACATTCCGAGTATAGAAGTCGATCAAGAAGGAAGCATCAGTCTTCGTGGAGATGGAAATGTCACTATTCTAATTGATGGACGTCCTTCTACGCTTGTCGGAAATGATGGAGCAAATGTTTTGGATGCCTTTCCTGCGAATGCAATAGAGAGAATAGAAGTGGTCACCAATCCTTCTGCGAAATACGACCCCGATGGAACTTCTGGAATCATCAATATTGTGCTGAAGAAGAATAAATTAAAAGGTTTTAACGGAATAATCTCAGCAACAGCCGCAACGGATAATCTTTATGAAGCGAATGTTGGTGTAAGCTATCGAAACAGAAAATTTAATATCAATGCCAATTATTCTTTCAACTACTATGAAGGATATCGTAACTATTACAACGATTTGCAACGAGAGGTAATTCCGGATAGCGCGACACAATTGTTGCAGTCCAGAGAAGGAACGGATTTAAAATCGAACCATACTTTTGTTTTAGGAACGGATTTTTATCTTTCCAAAAGAGACGTTTTGGGACTTTCTGCAACGGGTGTTTTGGGAGAAAGAAAACGCACAGGCAGCTTGAAAAGTAGCCAGTATGATGGTGTTGGAGCATTAGCAAATCGTTGGGATAGAAATTCTGAAGACCCTCGAAATAGAAAAAGTGTAGATTTTAATGTCAACTACACCCACAAATTAAAAGAGCAAAAAGGGGAGTGGTCATTCAATGCGAATCATTCTCAAGCGCTCAAAAATATAAAAGGGTTTTACGAAGAAATTTATTATGATAATTTGGGACAATTAAGTTATTTGGCTCCATTAAATCAGCAATTAAATAACGATACTAAAGAAAAAGTAACCACCTTTCAAACGGACTTTAATCGAATTTTCAAGGATAAAAAAGCAAGAATTGAATTGGGCGCAAAAGCAATTCTTCGACAAGATGATCTCTTTACATTCTCCGAAACAAAAGACACGCTTACAGGATCCTTCTTTGAAGATACGGTTGCCAATTATGAATACGAATACGATGAGTCTATTTACAGTATTTACGCTACTTTCGGACAAGAATTGGGTAAATTCAAATACCAAGCAGGATTGCGTGGAGAATACGCTGAGCAAGTTCCTAATTTGATAAGTACCAATCAAAAATTCTTTAATAGTTATCTTAATTTATTCCCATCAGCACACATTAAGTATGCTTTTTCCAAGAAAACAGAACTGAGTTTAAGTTACAGCAAGCGAATCAACCGTGCGAAATCGCGGCAATTGAATCCGTTTACAAGTTATGCAAATCCTGTTAATTTAAGAAGTGGAAACCCAGAGTTACAACCGGAATACATTCACTCATTTGATTTAGGAGTGAGTTATACCGATAAGAAATTCATCTTTTCTTCCAGTGTTTTTCATAAAAGAACAAGAGATGTAATTACGAGAATAAAAGTCTATTATCCTGACAATACGGCAAAGGTAACCTATCAGAATATTGAGAAAAGTGTAAGTACCGGATTGGAGAGTGTGATTATTTACAAACCTTTCAAGTGGATGAAGAGTACTTTGTCGTTTAACGGGAACTATCTCCAATACACAAGTTCAGACACAACTGTTGATTGGAATAACAGCGGAATAAATTGGGGAGTAAAATACATTCTCGGAATTGATTTTTGGAAAAAGACCGCAAGTTTTCAGTTGAACGCAAAATACAATGCGCCCATTGTTGCTCCCCAAGGTTTGGTGCAACCTAGAGCAAGTGTTGACTTATCAATAGAAAAACGATTCTTTGACAAACGATTTTCTATCGGTGCAAGAGTGACTGATTTATTTGACACTAAAGGTTTTGTCATTGCACTTGAGCAACCAGGTGTACATCAAGAATCTGAATATAAATGGAGAACTAGAAGGTTTTATTTGACCATGTCTTACCGCTGGGGAAAACTAGACGGAAAAACTAGACCGAGCAAGAGGAATAGCGGTGGGGGGATGGATTGATGTATTGTATTTGTTTAAAGTTCCGATTCTAAGTTTTTCCCAATTCTGTTTTTTGTTTCATCAAGAGCGTTACATTTGTGTATGTCAATTTTGCTCATAACTCCTCCATTTACGCAATTAAATTCGCCTTATCCTGCAACAATGTATCTGAAAGGGTATTTGCAAGAGAAAGGAGTCGTGGCCAATCAATGTGATTTAAGCATTGAACTATTCACCAAAATATTTACAAAAAAGTGTATTGAACAGATTTTTAATTCTGTAATAAATTCTTCAGATATTGATTACCCATTGGTTTGGGAGCAGAGAGAATCCTATATTCAGAAAGTAGAAACGGTTATTCAATTCTTGCAAAACCATGAAGTAACAAATGCCTATCAGATTTTAAGTTATGATTTTTTACCAAAATCGCATCGGTCAACTATCAGTACTGAAGAATTGGATTTCGCCTTTGGTAACCTAGGCATTCTCGATAAAGCAAAACATTTAGCAACAATTTTCATAGAAGAATTAGGTGATTTTATTCAAGCAAACGTTGACGAGTTTTTCGCATTCACCAAATATGCTGAGCAAATAGCAACTTCAGCGAGTAGTTTTGACCAAATCGAGGAATTTCTGAATTACGAACCAACACTTATCGAAGATGAAATGTTGCTGATTCTGGAGAAAAGACTAAAAGAGCATTCTCCTGATTTAATTGCTTTTACCATCCCTTTTCCAGGTAATTTATTTTCAGCTTTGCGATGTTCTCAATTCATAAAGCATTATTACCCAACTATCAAAGTTGCGATTGGTGGAGGTTATTGCAATACCGAATTACGCGAATTAGAAGATGTACGCATATTTAATTATGTAGATTTCATTTCTTTGGACAGTGGAGAGTTGCCATTGTTAAAAATCACAGAGTTTGTTTCTGGTGCTATTACAGTAGATCAGTTAGAAAGAACCTACATACTGGAGAATAATAGAGTTGCTTATAAAAATAATTGTCCTAACACCGTGGTACATCATCGAGATTTGCCTGCGCCATCCTATCAAGGACTGAAGAATGATCATTATTTATCGTTTTTAGATGTAATGAATCCAATGCACCGACTCTGGACGGATGGACGTTGGAATAAGCTGACAATTTCGAACGGTTGCTATTGGAAGAAATGTACTTTTTGTGATGTAAATCTAGATTACATTTCCAACTATCAGAACACAACTGCTAAAGATTTGGTGAATAAGATTAAATCAATTGTTGCTGAAACTGGAGTCACTGGATTTCATTTTGTCGATGAAGCAGCTCCACCGAAAATCTTAAAAGCATTGGCAGAAGAATTAATTCTGCAAAAGGTACACATTACCTGGTGGACGAATATTCGTTTTGAGAAAACATTTAACAATGAACTTTGTGAATTGCTAGCAAAATCTGGTTGTATTGCTGTGACAGGAGGTTTAGAAGTTGCTTCTGACCGTCTATTGAAGAAGATAAAGAAAGGAGTCGATATCGCACAGGTTGCGAGAGTAACAAAGTCCTTCTCTAACTTTGGAATTATGACGCATGCTTATTTGATGTACGGTTTTCCTACTCAGACAGAGCAAGAAACAATTGATTCTTTAGAAATCGTGCGCCAATTGTTTGAAACGGGATGCATTCAATCTGCTTTTTGGCATCAATTCACAACAACCGTTCATAGTCCAATAGGGAAGAGTCCCCAAGATTTCGATATTGAAATAACAGGACCTCAATTTGAAGGTTTTGCAAAGAATGATTTATACCACGAAGACCCAAGTGGTGCAGCCCATCATTTATATAAAGAAGGTTTGAACCTTGCCCTTAATAATTACTTGAATGGAGTAGGGCTGGATGAAGAGATGCAGACTTGGTTTGATTTTGAAGTTCCAGAAACAAGCCATGAGAAAGACTGTGTAGCGAACTATATAATGGCCTAAAAATTTAATAAGGTTTTGTAAACATCATGTACCGGCAATTCCCACCACATCATGAACGCCATAAGAACCAACTTTATAAAAGGCTCGTAGTTGTCAAAGTTGTAATTAATCTGTTCGTTACTCAATTCTAAGTAACTTACTTTTTGAATGGAATTTCCTCCAAGAGAACCAATATTCATCAGTCAAAACAATTTTCTCTAAATTTTTTTTGATTGAACCACCAAGATGTTTTCCGGAAAAGTCCCAATTAGTCTTAGAAAGCTTATCCACAAGTTGATTGTTTTCGATTGCTAATTCAAAATTGATTGTTTTGAATCCAATTATAGTCGTTCCAATTGAAACCAATGTAAGGTCTAGTTTTTCATTCTTAATGATGCCTTTCTTTAGAATTTCTTCTTTTAAATAAAAGACTTCTTCACTAATTGAAGTATCAACAATGCCAATTACTAGTGTTTTTGATGAAAAAGTTGTGTCCTTATTTGAAAGTCCGGGTGTTAACTCAGACGACATGACTTTTTTCCAAACTCCAGGCATCGGAAGTTTGAAAGGTCTCAGGTCATTTTTGGTGATTAGAGCAGCTTGAGGTAGAGTTTTTAAATTCTTAACATACTTCCATGGAAGTATTTGAAAAGGAATCATTTTTAACGTTGCAGGGTGTAATTCTCCAATAATAGAATCAAAGGTTGCTTGTTGGAAAAACGTTCCAGTCTTCTTATCAGCAACAATCATGTTTGCATTTTTAAATGAAGCTACAAATAAAGGACCCAATTCTGTTACATCAAATGGAATGATGCTCCTGCACATTGCGCAATAAGTAAGTGCAATGATTTTGTCGTTGAATTGATCATTGATAATGTGGTGATGAATAACATAGTCTAAGGGATACGCTTTTGTAACTCCTTCGTATTCAATAAGTGCAATTTCTTGTTCATCTGATAATGGAAGGCTTTCTAGATCTTTAGTCATTTCAGGAAAAAAAACTGCTTTAAACCAGTTAGACTGGTGGATTTTATAGGTTAGAATGACAGCTAGTCCAGAAATTATCAGTGGAGCAACGGCATTTACTGGAAAGGCATTGTTTGATTGGAGAAAAACAGTAGTCGCGAGACCAATGAAAAGAATCCAAATTGTTGGCTTTCGATAATGATAATGGTAGTATAGTAATTTTACAGGAAACTTTTCTACTAACGTAAAAATTGCCCCCATACCAATGAGTAAAGAAAAAAAAGCAATTAAGTAATAAAAAGTCACCATTGTTTATGTTTATATAAAAATAGTATAATGTTATCAATACCTCTGCTAAACACCTATCTATTCAAAATTAATTAAAGTTTTGTAAACATCATGTACCGGCAATCCCATGACATTGTAAAAGCAACCTTCTATTTTCTCGACTCCTACCATTCCTATCCATTCTTGTATTCCATAAGAACCTGCTTTGTCAAAAGGTTGATAGTCATCTATGTAATAATGAATTTGTTCGTCGCTCAACTCTGAGAAATAAACGGTTGTGCTCGTAGAAAAGTTAGACTCTTTATTCTTACTGACTAAATTGACACCGGTAATAACCTCATGAGAATTACTAGATAAGCTACGAAGCATAGAAAAAGCCTCCTCTTTATTCTTCGGTTTGCCTAAAATTTCGCCTTGATGCAAAACAACTGTGTCAGAGGTTAAAAGAATTTCTCCATCTTGCAAGGAGTCAATCAATGGAGCAGCTTTTAGTTTTGCTAAGTATCCAGCAACTTCCAACGCAGGTAAATTATCTGGATAGTTTTCTTCAACTTCTTTTGTTCTAATTTCAAAAGGAAATCCTAATTCTTTGATTAATTCTTGCCTTCTTGGAGACTTTGAACCGAGAATAATTTTAAACTTATCCATACATCACCAGTAAGTTCCAATAAATTGGCGTTAGCATTCCTGATACCATCGCTAATTTTACCAAATGATTGATACGTCTGAAGTCTTTTTTAGAATTTGCTTTTGGAAGTAGTGCATAGCAAAGAACAACAAAGAATGCTGAAAGAAGGATAGGCACTAAGGAAAGGAAATTAAGACTATCTGTGTTTAACCAAATAATGAAAGAGCCAATAATAGTTCCAGAAAGAATAACTGCTGCAACGACTTTTGATTTTGCATAGCCAAGAACGATAGGTAATGTTTTAGCAGGTAGTTTTTTATCTCCCTCAACATCTTCCATGTCTTTCACAATTTCTCTTGCTAGGTTGAGTATAAACGCAAAACAAGCTAAGCCGAGAGAAATGTAAAAGATATAGTTATGTTTCAATTCTCCCAGAAAAGGTAAGTAGTTTGAATTGAATTCTGCAGAACTCATTGCGTAAACTTGGTGAAAGTAAAATCCAACCAACAATGTGACCATAGCTGTCAACAGAGCAATGAGAACATTACCTGTAAAAAAAAGTCGTTTCCCTTTCATAGAATAAAACCAAAGAATATTGATAGAAAGCAAATGGATAAATAGGTACAGAAAAGAATTCATCACATAACTCAGGTAAGCAGCAATACTGAAAGCAAGAAAATTGATCCCCCAATGAGAGACGATTGCAACTCTTCGCTTCACATGTTTGCCAATGATTAACCGTTCAGGCTTATTGATTCGATCTGCTTTAATGTCAAAATAATCATTAATGATGTTACCTGCAGCAGCAATTAAGATGGTAGAAAACACTAAAAGAGAAAAGGGGAGAGAGGATAATCCAAAATCGGCAACTTTCCCAAAAACAGATTCAAAATACCAACCAAGGCCATACATTGTCAGTGCGACAATTAACAGATTGACAGGACGAATTAATTTGATGAAGTACATGACTTCGAAGGTAGTGATAATTTGTAATTGAGAATTATGTTTTGAGAATTAATAATTTTGGAGGTGTTCAATTCATATTTCAGTTCTCAACCAGAACTTATGCATTTATCTGTTCGGTATTCAATGTTTTACATTGTTTATAACATCCAATAAGAAAAAGCGAATGAGCTTTTGATGGCATTCAACAGAAGAACGATGAAGTGTTGTAAGTGATTTAGTTTTCACATCGAAACTTTTACATTTTTCGGTTTATCATTCAATATTTTACATTATTTCTCATAATATCCAATATTGAACAGAAGAATAATGAAGTGATTTCAACTTTAACCTTAACAAATTATCAATACGATCAATTAAATCGTATTATATCAATGGATGGAATGTATCCAGAACTAGGTAACTTAAATCAAGCATCGGGCTACAATTCCACATACAGTTATGATGCAAATGGA
>JAJRQP010000019.1 GCA_024280195.1 Bacteroidota bacterium
ATTACAACTTTATTTTTGGCGATTTAACGGGGTAAAATAGCTACTTTCTAGAAACAGAGGGGGAATTTCTTTATTTCCCTCCTGTTTTGAACCTATTTAAACCGTTAATCTAAAAGTTGCATTTGTGACTTGAATTTAAGTCTTGATAAGAAAGAGGGTGAAAATTGTTACAATCAGCACTTGAAATTTGTTCAAAAATCAGCAACTAGTAAAGTGGAAGTAGTGAAAACTTCCTTGATATTTTTACCCGAATAACGATGAATACGGTACGATATGAGCCCACTTTATTGTGGTGAAACTGAAATGAATTGAGGTTAAAAGGTGCCTTAAAACTGTTTAAATGAAGCAGTTTTTTTAGAATTAGCGGTTGTGCAACGGTTACTCTTGTTATGGCTACTTTCTCAACGTATAGGTTGTTTTTGCTTTATGCTTATCCGCTTGTTTCCCCAAGATAATTCCATTGGTTATTTACAGCTGCTATTAAGACCCTGTCAAACAAATTTGTAAAGTACCTTCTGTTCAATTTGAACACGTAAGCGTTTAAATAATTCTGTAAAAAGTCATCATCTATTCTGTGATGAACATCGAGTAACATTCTTTTGGCATTGCTAATAGCTTTGTGAACCCAAGGCAAAATCTTTTCAGCATCCTTTTTGGGTATCGTTTCTGGTTGATGGTTAAAATTATCTTTCAATTCGGAGTAACTTGTTGAACCATCAGATTTAATAATTGTATCTGGGTCAACACTTTGATTTACTCTTGGGGTAAATAGCTTCTTTGAAAACCCTCCTGTAATCACTTTCATCTTAAGAAATCCTAACTTTTTCTGATGCTTGTACTTCTTGTTACGTTCTGTCAATTCAACCTCTCGTGATTCCGCCATAACTAGAACAGTGGTTTGACGTTGGCTACCTCTACCTCGTTTTAAAGGTTCATTCGGATCTCTTCTAATATCAACTGTTTCAAAGAAGCCATCATCCAGCTCAATCTCATTCTTGAGCGTGTAAAGATCGTCCCTTAATCCCATAACACTCCGTATTTTATGAGCCATTTCCCAAATAGGCTGATACCTATTGTGTCCAAGTTCTCGTTGGATTTCCTTTGCTGAAAAACTTTTTTTAGTACAACTCAGTAAATGGATAGTGATGAACCAATATTGGAATGATAATTTGCTGTTTTCCATCACCGTTCCAGATTTAATGGTCGTTTGAAATCTGCATTCTTTACATTGCCACTGCTCTCTTTTCTTCTTCCAATAGTGATCTAACGAATTACATCGCTTACATTTAACACCTTCGTTTAATCGAAACTGAATGAATTCTTGCTTGCAAGACTCTTCATCTGGAAATCGTTTGAAAAAATCTAATATTCTCATCTTTACTTATTGTTTTCAGCAAAGTTAAAGACGCACTACGTAATCAATTTACGTTCTATTGGGGGAAACTTGCGGATAAGCATATAATAATAAATTGACAGCTTGTTTTAAATAATTGATATCAATAAATTCTCCCGATCGTCCCACTAAACTGATAGGCAATAAGTTAGTCTTCATCTACCCCCAAAATACAACAAGTAAAATATGAAAATACAACTATTCATTTTATTTCTTTTTGCATTAAAACTTGCATCAGCGCAAAAAACAGAACTTCCCCAAAATCAATATCGAGAGTTTGAAAGTAAGGCTCGGTTAAAAATCAATTCTAATATTGATAGTTCGATGTTCTATGCCAACAAAATTGGACAATCGAAGAATTCACTACATCAAGCATTTAGTGCTGGAATAAAATCATATTTGTATCAACTTGAGGGTGATACGAAGCGCTCAGATGAACTCTATAAACGAGCATTCGTTTTGTTAGAAAAATCTAAGCAGTCGAATGAGAAATTAAGAGTTCATTCCGTAATTCTCAATTTCGGTGGATTAACAAAGTGGAAAAGAAAACTACTGAGCGAAGCAGTAATGTGTTTTGAAGAAGGTAAAAAGATATCAGCCAAAATTGGAGATCAAGTTATGCTGATTAATTTCAATACAAATAGCGCGTCGTTAAATATTGAGGCGAAAAATTATAAATCAGCCATTGAAGCCTTAAAAAATTCTGATCGTTTAACTACTCAAATTCGAAGTACTTATGACGATAACTATTTTCAGAACGTAAAGAGTAATATTTATTTCAATTTGGGACTATCCTATGCACATTTTGGGATTGAGAAAAGCGATTCCGATGCTATCGACTCAGCAATTTATTACTATAACAGAACAGTGGACTTCTCTGATTTATTTGAAGGAACAAAAATCAGCGCTCAAACGAATATTGCCAATTTGTATGTTTACAAACGGGATAACAAGAAAGCGGAAAAAATATACTTTCACTTATTGAAAGTTTGTAAAGAAAATGGTTACGCAGCTCAAGAACTCAATTTAGCTTTCAACCTAGGTCTTAGTTTTTATGAGAATGAGAAATATACAGAAGCCCTCTCATTTTTTCAAGATGTTGATTCTATCTATACAAAGTTCGGTATAGGTGATATTGAGTTTAATTATTCGAATTTTTATCGGGCTGATATTTATGAAAAAATAGGTGACTATAATAAGGCCGAGCGCTACTTATCACTTTTCTTGGAAGATTTTGATGAGATGGAAGAGTTACATAATGGCGAAGTGTTAGAGATGAATTATCTAATAGGTCAAAAAGAAATGAGGATCACGGCTGCGCGAATCCATGATAGTATTCAAGTTAGAAGAAACCAACTTTATGGGATCATAGGTGGGGCTGTATTGGTCTTTTTTGTTTTGATTTTTCTACTTAGAAAAAACATTAAGGACAAAAGGAAGACGCGATTGAAGTTAGAAAAAATCAAAGAAAAGTTCCACCAAGAAAAAAAACAAGAAAAAAAGATTTATTCAAATACTATCCAAAATTTTACAATTAACGATGAAAAGGAACAGGAAATATTAATTTCATTGGAGAAAATAATTAAAAAGGAGTATTACCTAAAGAGTGATTTTAGTCTTCAGTCAGCGGCCAAGAAAATCAAAACGAACACAACCTATTTGTCTCACGTCGTAAATAAGAATTATAGTAAATCCTTTAGCGAATACTCGAATGAGTTAAAAGTGAACTATGTTATTCGCCAATTAATGGAGAATATGACATACCGAAAGTACTCCACTCAGGCAATGGCTGAGAGTGTTGGATATAAAAGTGCGATATCATTCACCAAATCGTTTAAGAAAAGAACAGGGGTGACCCCTGTTCAATTTTTAAGAAGCATTGAATAATTAATTCAATTACTATGGTTGTTGTCCTTGAAATGATTTGTCAACCCAACCATCAGGTAGTCCACCTTGGCCATTACTTTGGCTCGAAACGGGTCCACTAACCGGCTGTTTAGTAGTTGGTGGTACTTCTGAAATCCCACCCAAAATTGCTTTTTTTTCGCTCAGTTTCAATTGATTTTCTTCAAATCTTGAAAAGTTACTTTCTGCTTTTTCATCATAATAAATCTATTTAATTGTGTATTACTCAAAGTTATGAAAACATGTTTTTCATTATTGACTTTTGAGTTTCTGAAAGTAAAAGATTTGTTAGTTGCCTGATTAATAGTTGTTAAAGGCTGTTTTTTGCATAAATAATTTATGAAATGTTGTATACATAATTTTAAAAGCATTCAAGATTGTGCTTCTTTTATCCATAAATCACATGAATCGTTGACTGAAATTAGTGTCACTATTCTTTTTTAATTAAAGTACTGAAGCGTATGTTTATTGTATTAGAAAAATTTCTGAAAGTCCACAATTTTTCCAAAGTCATTTCGGACTTTGATGACTATTATCAGTCTCATCCAAATTTCCCAAGTTTATTTGCTTTAACTGATACCTTATCTTTTTTGAATATAGAGAACGTTGCAGCACGTATTGAAAAGAATCAACTCGATGAATTACCAGAAAGTTTTCTAGGATATGTATCAAATGACGTTCAGTCCGTTGAATTAGCATTAATCCAGAAACAGAATGAACTGATCGAGGTAACGTTTGAAGGAAAAAAAACAGTAAAATATAGTTCTGATGATTTCAAAGTAAAGTGGAACGGAGTCGTAGTTGCAATTGAACCAAACGAAGAGGAAGTATATTTTGCAAGTGAAAGGTCAACGCTGATAGGTTCTCTAATTGTCACATGTGTTATTGGTTTGTTTTGTCTTTTGAATTATTCTGGAATATCCGCCCTTGCGCTTATTAGCTTTCTGCTGTATGTTTCTGGAGGAGTATTGAGCTTTTTAATCATCAGAGAAAAAATGAATAGCGAACAATCTGGAGTATCAAAGATTTGTTCTTTTGGTGAAAACACTTCCTGTGATTCTGTCATTAAATCGACCAAAGCGAAAATAACAAGTTGGGTAGATTTTTCGGATTTACCAATTTTGTTTTTCTTCACATCAATTGTGGCTATGTTAATAGAGCCATCCAGCTACCTATGGATAAATGCCTTGAGTATTCTTGCCTTGCCGGTGGTGGTTTATTCGATTTGGTTACAATACTTTATTTTAAAAACTTGGTGTACTCTATGCATCGGAGTTAGTATTGTGCTGTTACTACAGATGTTTACAACTGTCGGGAGTTTGACTGAGATTTTCTCAATGGAATTCAGAGGCGTAATTTCAGCTTGTTTAATTATCCCAACCTGGTTTTTCGTTCGAAATTATTTGAATGATAACCAAAGTCTAAGGAAAAAGAACCAAGAGTTAATCCGCTTTAAGCGAAATTTTGAAGTATATCAATTTTTAGAGAAGCCACTCAAAATATCTAGTGATCATTTGGTTTCCCGTGGAATTGAGCTTGGAAATAATCAAAATCCAATAACGATGACCTTAATTGTGAGTCCAAGTTGCGGACATTGTCACAAAGCATTTGAAGAAGCTCTCAATTTATATCACTTGAATTCATCAAAAATACGTTTAGTGATTCTTTATAATCTCAATCCTGCTAATAAGAATAATCCAACCTTAAAAATCGCATTAAACACCTTAGCTCTCTATGAGGAAAGGCCAAATGACATTGTTCAAGCATTGTCTGATTGGCACATCGATCAAATTGGATTAGAGCCTTGGATGGAAAAGTGGGGGAGGGATAATACTGATATTAAGTTCGAGAAAGACTTACTCAATCAATATACATGGTGTGAAGAGAACGGATTTAATTACACGCCAGTCAAGATAATTAATGATAGTGAAATACCAAAAGAATACACCCTTGAAGAAATGAAATTCTTTATTTCTGAAATGGAAGATTTAGAAAATACAGAGCCACTTATTGTGGACTAAACATATTGTTGCAACAATAGTCAAATCGTCTCGATTGACTTAAAAATAATCGAGTAAAAAATCAATTTAAATATATCAAAATGAAAAATTTAATTAAAAATGGAGCTGTTCTAAGTAAAGTGGAGCAAAAAGGAATTCATGGAGGAATCTTCGGAATAGTGTACCCTCCAGACTTATGCAATGCACCTTATATTGCTAATCTAGATGTAGTAATCTGTGGTAAAACAGCTGCCAATTGTGGTCCAGGTACAACTTTCGACGCTGAAAGGTGTTTGTGTTGTCCAAATTAATATAACGTGAACAAATCCAGTAAGTGTTTTTAATGCTTACTGGGTGTTATATGCACTTTGCTGGGATTTGCGCTTGTTGCAGAGACTAGTAATTAAATATGCTTTTGTGCTTAGGAGGCAATTTGATTGCTTCCTGAGCACTTAGTTTTATTACAAATCATAAAAAATAAAATCATGAAAAAAGTAAAAAGTATAGGTTCTGTTCTATCTAAATCAGAGCAAAAAAGTGTAACGGGTGGAGCTCGTTGTGGAGGAGGTGATGGAATTTGCTGTGGAGGAGCACATTGGCAATGTGGTACTGGTCTACACGCCGGAGGATTTTATAACCCTGGGAATGGTACATGTGATTGCATGTAGTCAGTGTTAACACTGATTGGATAATATGGGCGGCATTGAAAATTGTCACTTTTATTCACGTCAGTTGATTAAATCACCATGTAGAACTGTTCCATCATGGGACAGTTCTATTATGAAAATTTCATAATTTAAAACACCATCCTATTGACGAAGAAATTCCCTCATTATACACAAACAGAATCTAAGGATTGTGGTCCAACTTGCTTGAAAATTATTGCAAAGCATTATGGTAAGACATTAAATATTCAAATGCTCAGAGAGCTTGCTGAAACAACACGTGAAGGCAGTAATTTACTCACTTTGAGTGATGGAGCAGAAGAAATTGGCTTTAGAAGTTTAGGTGTTAAGTTATCATTGAATGAGATCACTGAAGCACCGTACCCATGCATTCTACATTGGAATAAAAACCACTACGTTGTTTTA
>JAJRQP010000291.1 GCA_024280195.1 Bacteroidota bacterium
CCAATTGATTTCTTTAGACTTATTGCAAAGTGAAGCATATAGAATTCAACTCAAAAGGAAAGGATATAAAATGCCTTCAAGTAACCTAATAAACACACAATTCTTGAGCAGTTTCTGCAGGCTTAATTCATCAAAGAACATTGCTGTTTCATTAACAACTCCAAAAGAATATTTAAAACCAATTTCTAAGAATTTGTACCTACAAGGTTTGGTGATGGTTTACTCAAATTATGCAAAGGAGAATTTCAAACAGATTGATTTCCTATGGCATTCAAAATTAAAAAAACAGCTAATTTCTCACGCGAATGATGAGAAAGCAAAACAGTTATCTGCGAATTACCTCCCAATGTTATTCATTCTCCGAAAAGGCTACAATTCTTCAGGAGAATATGAGAAAGTTAAAGAAATAGACAAGGCAATTGATGCAATAAGTATTCAATGCAATAAATACGATAAAGTACAAAAGTTGAAGAGTAGCTATTAATGCGACTGATAAAACCGCAATATAAATCAATGACTGACGAGTCACTAATGATTTCTATCTCCAAAGGGGACAAGAGGGCATTTGACGAAATTTATAGTCGCTATTCAGGTCCTTTACTCGGATATTTTGTGAGTAAATTATGGAGAGATAGAGAGAAAGCAGAGGATTTTGTTCACGATATCTTTGCGAAGATTATTCGGAAACCGGAATTATTTGATCCTAGCCGGAAATTTAAGACCTGGTTTTATTCTGTGGCAAATAACATGTGTAAGAATGAGTACAAGAAACAAGAAGTTCGCAAGAATACGTCAACAGGTTTAGACGATCATTATGCTTTGACAGATGTGAATTCAAACGTCATGGAAGAAGTGCAAGATTTTCAGTTCAGAGAAGAATTTGAAAAATCACTATCAGCGCTAGATGATAAACACAAAGAGGTTTTCAGGTTGAGGCACGTAGATGGTTTGTCCATTAAAGAAATTGCAGAAGTAACAGAAAAAAGCGAAGGTACTGTCAAGTCGCGCTTATTCTATGCAACTAAATATTTGGCAGAAAGTTTAAAAGAATTTAATCCCGTTTTAAATAGATAAAAATGGAAAGAGATATAATAGATATTATTACAGAAAAGGAGTTCATTCAATTAACAGCGAGTGAAAAAACTGAAATGCAAGAGTTTTGCAAAACAGAGGAGGAGTTCAATCAAATGAAAGCTGTCTTTGCGAGTATTAATTCTTTGCCAGAAGAGAATTTAACTCCAAAAGCAACTACCAAAAAAGATTTAGACGCTTTGTTTGTGCAAACTTACCCTAAAGCGGCACCAATTTGGTATAACTCTGTTCTTACAGTTTTGATTCCGAAAGAGAAACCTTTTTATAGACAGCCTTTGTTACAGGTCGCAGCCGTTGCGTTGTTAATTTTCTTGGCAGTTCCATTGTTTAATAATCCAATAGGGAAGGAAGTAGTGCAGGTAGCCGAGAATAAAATAGAGAATACAGAGCAGGATGTTGTTGAAGCTGCTGAAGAAAGTAAAATGTCGAATTTAGAGGTAAAGAAAGAAATGGAAGAAGAAGCTTTTCTTGATGATAATATTTCTTCTTCTTTAAGTGAAAATGAATCATTCACGACTACTGATGAAAACTCTCTTGATACACGTTCGTTTTTTAACGAAGAAGCATCTAGTGAACCTGTCCCTGTAGTTGCTTTTATGGACACAGAAATTGACCGAGCAGATGCTGATTCAGAAGACTTTACTCATCCAGATGGAGTTTTTGCAGGTAATGGGAATGCCCCATCATCTACTTTATCATTCTCTGCAGCAGAGACAGAAGACTTGTTGGACTTGTTAACGACTACTTTTTAAGTCGTACTAGAATAGCGACAGATTTTTTTACTGCAACAAATTTCATTGCTTCTTCAGAAAGAAAGGAATCATTCACTTGCAAAGAGATGTTGTTATTCTTTAATTCTCCCTCTGCTAGAAAAAGAAAGTCTTCTGGAGTTATGTTCATAGAATCATTGTTAGATAGGTGTTGGACGATAACATCTGCATGGCAATCTTTGGTCATCACATTAAAATCTCGTACTTTCCCAATGCTTCTAGTGTTCCAGTCTCCTAAAAATGAATCTTGTTCGTATTGTTTTAAAACGATAGAATGATGCCCTTCATGAATGAGTTCTAATTCTCCATTGAGAATTGTTAAGATACGATTCACATCTGGCAATGCAGTAAACGTTGATTCTTCCACTTCAACGGTTGCTATACTGATTCGGAGGTCGTAGTTTCCTTTTTTAAACTCAGCTTCTTTTGGTAGAATGAGGAGTTCAGATGTTGTTCCTCCAGACCAATTAGTTGTTTTCCATGATGAAGAAGGGATGATGTTTGTTTTCATATTGTCGTTTATTTATTTTTCACAGAGAATCACAAAGAAGGCGCAGAGGTTCACAGAGGATGGCATTGAGATGACTCTACTGAGCTTGTCGAAGTAGGTAGAAATTCTTTTTTGAAAGACCATTCAATTAATAATCTTTAATTCTTCATTTTTAATTAACTTTCTCCCTATCGATTTCCCAACTCACCAATCACTTTCTTAAATTCATTACTAATCTCGTCTCGGTTTTTAAGGTCATTAATTGGAGTATAATCCCCATTCACAATTGTTCCCAGTTGATTCGTTGCATCTGCTGTGTAGATAATCGCAGAACTTAATTTGTCATTAGAACTCGTAGCCAGTAAAGGCGCATTTGCATCTAAAATTGAAGCGTTGAATTTCTCTCCGACTTTAAAATATTGCGATTCAAAATTGTTCATTGCTTTTCGTCCAGCAAGAGTGGCCATTTCGATGGCGTAGTTGCCAGAGTTTCCTTCGGTGGCAGAATTAAAAATATTTCTTTTGTGAGAAATTAATCGTTGTCCGTAATCCAATAAACGCAATTCTTCTAAGGGGTTAATTCCAATGTGAGAATCTGTTCCAATGCTCCATTTTCCGCCAGCATTCTGATAGTTAGAAAGAGGGAAGAGGCCATCACCTAAATTCCCTTCTGTAGTTGGACAGAGAACAACATTTGCTTTTGCATTTGCAATCCCAATTGTTTCTTGTGCTGTTAAATGTGTTGCATGCACTAAATGAAATCTATCAGATAATTCTACATTCTCTAGTAGCCATTCTACCGGTCTTTTTCCAAGATAAGAGATAGAGTCTTCAATTTCTTTGAGTTGTTCTGAAATGTGAATGTGAAATGGAATGTCTTGTGGGCCATTTTTTGCAACCTCTGCTATGTCAACTGGGTCAACACCTCGCATTGAATGAATGCCGATGGCTATGTTTGCACCTTTGTAATGTTGACAAGCATTTTTACTAGATTCTAATAGCTTGTAATAATCATCAATACTTGGAGAAATGAATCGTTTTTGTCCTTCGGTAGCTTCTTTACCAAAACCACCTTTTTGGTAGAATATCGGAATAAGTGTGATGTTGATACCTGCTTTTTCAGCAGCTGAAATCATTCGAGAACCCATTTCTGCAAGGTTGTCGTATTGATTTCCATTCTTATCGTGATGTACGTAATGAAACTCTGCAACATTTGTGTATCCGTGACGAACCATTTCAGAATAGAGCATGGCTGCGATGGCCTCCATTTGTTCAGGAGATACACTCAGTGCTAAGTCATACATTGCTTTTCTCCATGACCAAAAATCATCTGAAGTATGTGAGATGTCATGGACTTCAGCTAATCCTGCCATCGCATATTGAAAAGCATGAGAATGGGCATTCTGAAAACCGGGTAGCGCAAAACCATTGATTTTGGTAGCGGAGGAATCAGAACTGTTATTCTCAATGGAAGTGATTATCCCCTTATTGTTGCATGATACAAGAATATTGTCATTCCAACCATTATTTTGGAGTAATTTATTGAATATGAATTTGTTCATAGAATGATTTTTTCTTTAGCCACGGATGCACGAATATAATTTTTATCTGTGCATCAGTGGTAAAATTTTATTGCATTTTTTCAATAAGTTTATTAAACGTCTTCTTCAAAACTGCTCTAACCTTATTCGCTCTATCTTCATCAAATACTAATTCTTCATCATTCATATAAAGAATTTTATTCATTTCTAATTGCAATGCGTGTATGTTGTTGCTTGGGTGTCCAAAGAAACGCGTGATGTGTCCGCCTTTAAATGGAGTGTTGTGATTTACTTGAAATTCACCAGAACGAAGATTCGATAAGGCAGTGTCAATCAGCTGTGAGTCAGCTGTTTTTCCATCGTTGTTTCCGAGAATCATATCTGGAAAAAAATCTTTGCGGATGGTTGGAACGCTTCTTCTGATGGAATGTGCATCCCATAAAAGAACTCTTCCAAATTCTCTTTTCCGTTCTTCGAGAAGTGAAATTATTTTCTGGTAATAGGGCCAATAATATTTTTCTAACCTTCGTTCAACTTCTGCTTGATTGGGTATTATATCTTCTGAAATATAGATATCTTTTCCGAAGAAGTCAGTTGTTGTAGTTAAACCTGTTATTATTCTCCCGTCATCGTACAAAGGTGCACTTTCTGGATCACGATTTAAATCTATTACCCAGCGACTATATCTTGCATAGATAATTGTAATACCCATTTCACTCGCAAAGTTGTAGAGTTCATGCACAAACCAATCCGTGTCATCAGGATTAGCCATCATTTCAGGTATGTAATCGTTTTTTAATTCATCTGGAAAATCTGTGCCGCAGTGTGGTACACTTAGAATAAATGGAACTTTTTGGGTTTTAGGCTCAATGATGATGTATGGGGCTGACATGAAAATGTGTTTTTAACAAAGTTAGTATTTTGTTGCTTACTACATCGAGAGTAGCCGAGTTAGAGACTTATAACTTTCTCCCATTCCTCGTCTGCTTTCTTTCTCATGAGATCTTCCCCGTCTTCAATCCATATCTCCAGTGTGTTATTAAAAAAGGCATTGTAAAATAAATACAATTCACCATTGTGAATTTGAAAGGTTTTCGGATTGATTTTTACTTTAGAACCATTCAGCGCCATAGCATAAGCGCACCAACCTCCATATTTCGGTAAATATTTCATAGGATTAGCAAGAAATTTAGTTTTAGTTGTTTCTGATGTAAACTTATATTTTACACCTTGATGGAGTGCAATGAATTTCCGTTTCCCTTTCTTCGCAACATTCGATTGGTACATAACAAGGTCATATCCTCTTGCGCCATAACTTCGTTGAACATTGACATCTTTTTGAGCATAGCAAGTTGATAATAAACTGATAGCAAAAATAAGAAGTGAATTTTTCATAATAAAAAAGCGAGTTAAGGCTAGTCTTAACTCGCTTAAATATATTAATTAATGTGATTTACTTCTCTATCGTAACATTAATTGTGAATTCTAAATCATTGGAAATGATGTAATCCAAAGGCACTCCTTCCGATCCTTCAACATGATAAGTTAAGCCCCAATCAGTTCTGTCAAGAATGAATTTCTCAGAAACCATCATTACTTCAGAATCACTTATAGTAACATTTGCATTAAATGTGATGCTTTTAGATACGTCTAGAATTGTTAAGTTACCCGTAAGTGTAGAGTTCCAGTCTCCTGTACTTGATTCGATACTTGTCAACTCAAAACGTGCAGTTGGAAACGTATCTGTTTTAAAGAAATCGTTGCTTAATAAATGCCCAGTAAGGTTTTCTTTGTCCTCAGCTTCTTCTTCGCTAAAGCTGTCAACAGAAAGTGAAAGCATATCAACTAAGACATCAGCATTTGTTAATTCTCCATTATTCACTAAGAATGATGCACTTTTGAGACTAATGATTCCGAATCTTTCACCAACTCCACCAAAATGTGTTGCTCTCCAATCCAATTTACTGCCTTCTTTAACGGTAGAATATTCAACTGTTTCAGCTGTTTCTACGAGTTCTACGTTCTCTGCATCCGTTGCTTCAACTTCAGTTCCGTTTGAACAAGAACTTAACATTGCTCCTAAAACGAATAGTGATAAAATTACTTTTCTCATGTGTTTAATATTAATGTGTTTTAATTTCTACTGCAAAGAAATGAAGAATGTTTGGCTTAAAGATTAACCTAGATTAATAAGTGCTAACATCTTGTGCAAGATAATTCCTAATTCTTAATTCCTAATTCTATTTTACCATTATCTTTGTGTACCAATAAATTGTATGAAAAAAGAAATTAAACTCATCATTAATAAGTCAGAAATAACTGCAGGTACTCGTGGAGCTTCACTTGGGCCTGATGCAATTATGACTGCAGCAAGAACAGCTAATAACTTATTTTTTGGAGATTATCCAATTGCTTATGTGGACGATTCCAATCATTTGCTCGATATGGAAGTGAAATTTCCGTTTGCTAAGAGAATCGAAGGATTGGTTCAGGTTTTTGAATCGGTTTCTAAAGAAGTAAAAACGATTTTAGATGAGAATCATTTTCCTTTTGTAATTGCTGGAGATCATGGTTCTGCTGGAGGGACAATCACAGGGATTAAAGCAGCTTATCCCAATAAGCGATTAGGGGTTGTCTGGATTGATGCACATGGAGATTTACATACTCCTTATACAACACCATCAGGAAATATGCATGGAATGCCTTTGGCGACTGCAATTTCAGATGATAATAAGCAAGAGCAAAAGAATGCCTTGTCCGAAGAAGAGATTGAATTGTGGAATGAGTTGAAGACAATGCATACAAATGGTCCAAGGGTTAAGTCTGAGGATCTGGTTTTTATCTCTGTTCGAGACACAGAGAAACAAGAGGATGCATTAATTGAACGTTTACAAATTACCAATCATACAGTAGATGAGGTAAGGAAAAAGGGCAAAGA
>JAJRQP010000292.1 GCA_024280195.1 Bacteroidota bacterium
AAGATTTAAACTCTCTATTTAGTGAACCAAGTCTTATTGAAGAAATAATTCCTTTCGATAAAGAATTGTCGGTAATAGTCGCTCGAAATGAAGAAGGAGAAGTTGTCTCTTTTCAAACAGTAGAATGTGAGTTTAACGATGTTAATTTAGTGGAGTTTTTATTCTCTCCTGCAGACATTTCTCCAGAGGTTGAAAACAAAGCAGTTGAATTGGCAAAAGACGTGATTAAAAAGCTCGATATGGTCGGTATTTTAGCTGTAGAGTTATTCTTAACAAAGGATGGGGAATTACTGGTAAATGAGGTTGCTCCACGTCCTCACAACAGTGGGCATCACACAATCGAGTGCAACGTTACTTCTCAATTCAGTCAGCATTTGCGGAGTATTTTAGGATTGCCTCTTGGTTCTACTGAAATTATTCGTTACGGTGCTATGTTTAATTTATTGGGGGCAGAAAACCACACTGGTAAAGCCATTTATAAAGGCCTAGAGGAGGTCATGAAAACACCTTCCGTTTATATCCATTTGTATGGTAAAGACATCACGAAACCAAACCGAAAAATGGGTCACATTACTGTGACAGGTAAAACCTTAAATGAGGCGAAAGTAATGGCAAAATCTATCAAAGAAAGAATAGAAATTATTGCTTAAATTTTAATTAGACCTATTTATTCTCGCAACAACCAAAGATTTTTACTAAATTGGATTTCTAAATTCGAAAGACTACTTGTGAAAATACTACTCGTATTTTTTTTTACACTTCTTTTTACTAGTGCAAATGTAAGCGCTCAGTTACTCACGTATAAACATTACGATCACAAAGATGGCTTGCACATGGCAAGTGTCAATTGCATTGCACAATCCAAAGATGGAATGATTTGGCTGGGAACCAACGGAGGGGATTTAATTCAATTTGATGGTAAAACATTTTTTGAAGTTCCTTTAGGTAGAGATTTTAATCACCATTTTAGCAATATTAGCCTCCACAAAAATGAAATTCTTTTTTCTTCTCGATATAAAGGGTTTTATAGCTATTCTTTGACCGAAAAAGAACTGACCAAATTTGATTTACAAGATTATATCATTGGTGATGCATTGAGAGTCTTCAGAAAAAATGGTTACACATATTTTATTGGAAACCGACAAATTCTGTCTAAAAAAGGGCAAGAGGTCAACAAATTATTGTTTTTCAAATCAACAAGAAATCGATTAGAAGTCTTTCAGTCGTTTGAAACTCCAAATTCAATCATTCTATTAACCAACTATGGAGGTTATCGTTTGTTCAATGGGAAGGTGGAAAAACTTTCAAATTGGATAACGGGAGTTCCTGAATTGGAGAAGTACCGTTTTGGTTATTACTCTCAGAATAAAATTGTTCTGATGCAGAAAGAGGGTAATTTAATTACTCAAATTTATTTAGACAAAAAAGAAAATGTTAAGCAGGTACAATTACAATCTATAAGTTGTTCTTTAATCAAAGACGATAGAATTGAATCAATTACATATAACAATTACTATAAACAATCAACTCTTTTAACTGCTTCTGGTGAAATTCACTTCTTAGTCGATACGTCTTGGCAAAAAATTCAACATAATTATTCAGAAACTATAAATCAAGGTCATTCTATTTTTGCGGACTTAAATGGCGACTATTGGATTCCAACTTATGGAAGTGGAATTTATAAAGTATCTAAGGAACCCTTTACCAAAATTGAATTATCTAAAGAGTTTCTGAGTTCAGCAATGATGCTTCCTTATGTATTTCCTTCTGGGAGAATTTTATTGAGTAATTTTGATAGTAAAACCTATATTGAAAAGTCTGCAAATTCTCATGATTTTACCCTTTATAATTTTTCAACTTTAGGAATAACAAAAGTAAATGAGACTTATTATTTTGCCACGAATCATGGTTTAAAAGAATACACTCCTACCAAGTCTAGTGTTATTCAAGATAAGTTTTACAGGACACAAACGATCACTTCAATTTTTTCGCATCAAGAAAACTTATGGTTTGGTATTGCTGGAGATGGGCTTTATAAATATGACCTTTCTGAAAATAAAACCTCAACGCCTAATGTAAATGGTGGTAGGATGCCAAGTCATATTTACACTTCTCTTCTAAGTAGCGATGGGGAAACCATCTATTTTGGAACCAACTCTGGAGTTTATGAACTCTCGTTAAAAACTGAAGTACTGCAACAGGTTTATTTTAACAGTGCTGATTTAGGATTATACAGTGGACTTTCAACTAAGGATTCTTACGGTAATAATTGGTTTTCATTAGAGAAAGGAATCGTTGCGATTACAAAAAATGGTGAAACAAAAACCTTTCAGGGTGAAGATTTATTTAACTCCACTCTTTTCTACACACTTATTGCTGATGATATTGGTAACTTGATTATTGGCACCAATAAAGGGTTGACAATTTTTAAAGTCGATTCAAATGCCAATATTCTTAGTCATAAAGTTTATGATGAGAAAACAAATTTCCTTGGTTACGAAACGAACATGAGAGCGCAATTCAAAAAAGGAAATGAAATTCTCTTAGGCACCGTAGAAGGTGTTTTTCAAGTAAACACACAATATTTAGAAAACTTGCCTCGTCCTTTGGCTCCTGTAATTTCCATTATAAATAATACAGAAGAAAAGAAAGAGCTTGATGCGTTTAGTTTTATGTTTTCATTAAACAATCCTAAAATTAATTCAATTTATTATTCTTATTCTATTGATGAAGGGCAATGGGAAAACTTAACCAACCAAGAAAGCACTCTTTTAATCAGTGGTCTTTCAAGTGGAGAGCATGTTATAAAAGTTAGAGCTTCGTATGATGGGGAGGTATTTGGACAAAGTGCAACAAAAAACCTATCTGTCCATGTTCCCCTTTGGAAATCACCTTGGTTTATAGGAGCTATTATTGCAGGTTTATTTTTAGTTAACCTCATTTTGCTAAATTATTATAAAGCATTTAATGGAGGAGGATTGATTAATACCAAAGACTTAGATGTTCATCTGAACTTAACTCCAGCTATTCTCCTTTCTGCGGCTATTACGACTCCTCTTACCCATATTTTAGCTCCAATAATGGATGCACAATTAAGTCTCAACATTGGTACAACTTTAGTGACAACATTTATCCTGGTTTCACTATATATTTCTTCTATTTCTGCAAGATCGAATAAGAAAATGTATCTATATAGCACTCTCCTTAAGATAGGATTATTTGTTCTTATGACTGATTTCTTATGGGAGGTGTTTGACTCTAAATTGCATCCATATAATATTATTGGCATGATCTTAATTTCTTCCATGGCACCCTATATTCTCAGTAAAATAAAAGACACAGCTGTATTTGCAGTGTTAGTTTTATTTGCTAGTATTATTCTAATAATGCTTATAAAAGACGATACGGTTTATCCCAAATATTATTTTCTCTTAGGCATTTCCGTGAGCTCATTTCTAATGATATTCTATAGTTTTTTAAGGTACGATTCTCTTGAGAAACTAATTTTTGTTTCAGCAATTATCAACAAAGGAAACATGCCTGTAATTGCTTTTGATCAAGAAGGAACAGTCAATTATTCCAGCGAAAACATTGCTAATTTTTTAGACATAACTCACAATGAAATTCTAGATAAAAACATCACTGTTTTAAATAATTTTATCCCTTTTGATAATACTTTTAAAGATCGGGATATCACAAAAGAATTTAAAGATGGAGAAAAATACCTCACTCCAATGGTTGATAAAAACAGTGAGGTTAGGTGGATGGAATGGGCTTACCGAGACTTCTCTCAAAACGTCAAACTTATTCTTGGTCAAGACGTTACCAAAAAAATGGAGCTAGAAAACACCTATGAACTTTTGGTGCAACATGCGGAAGACTTTATTTATAAATGTGATAACCGGGGCAATTTTAACTTCATTAACAACGCTTCAATTGCAAAACTAGGATACGCTAAAGAAGAATTGATTGGTACCAACTCTATTAGAATTGTTGAAGAAAGCCATCGAGACGAAGTAGTGCGTTTTTATCGAGAGCATTTTATCAATAAAAACATGACCTCTTATAAAGAGTTTCCTATCATTAAGAAGAATGGGGAGCGAATTTGGGTTGGACAATCCATTACTACTCTATATTCTCCAGGTTCTGAATCACAAATTGAAGGATTTATAGCTTTAGCAAGAGATATAACTGAGGTTAGAACTCAACAGCGATTAATTCGTGAGCAAAGTGAATCCATTACCTCTAGCATCAACTATGCCCGAAGAATACAACACAATCTGTTGCCTTCAATCAATCAGTTTGAAGAATCTTTTAAAGAACATTTCATTTTTTCAAAACCGAGAGACATTGTTTCTGGAGATTTTTATTGGATGGAGAAAATTGGTGACAATACCATTCTTGTTCTAGGTGATTGCACCGGTCATGGTGTTCCTGGTTCTTTTATGACCCTTTTAGGATTCAATGTTCTAAATAGTACCGTTCTCGAAAATAGAATTACAGATCCAGGAAAAATTCTTAACAAAGTAGACAAGAAGCTTATTGAATATTTACCCAGGGGAACAGGGAAAAACCTAGTAAACGATGCTATGGAATTAACCATCTGTGTATTCAATGATAAAACAAATGACTTAGCATACGCTTGTGCAGGTTCTCGATTCTTAATTCACGAAGATGGAGAGTTTACTATGTATAAAGGAGACAATAAACATGCTGGAGATACTGAAGAAGGCTTCCCTGGTTACAATACACATTTTGCTAGTTTCACTTCTGATTTCAATATCTTTCTATTCTCTGATGGTTTTCAAGACCAGTTTGGTGGAGCGAAAGATAAAAAATATTCTTTCAGAAGGCTGTTGGAATTGTTTGAAGGAAACATCAACCTACCATTAGCTGAGCAACAACGCTTAATCACAGATTCTTTTGAAAAATGGATTGGAGATGCTGAGCAAACAGATGATGTAACAGTCGTTTCAGTAAAAAGAGCAATTTTAAAAGAAAACAACTCGCAATGAAAGTCTGTAGAAGAGAAACATTTAATGCTGCCCATCGTCTTTTTAGAGAAGAATGGAGCGATGAGAAAAATTTGGAGATTTTTGGTAAATGCAGCCACCCGAATTTTCACGGACACAACTATGCACTTGAAGTTTGGGTGGAAGGAGAAATAGATCCAATAACTGGTTTTGTCATTGATTTAAAAATATTGAAAGATATTATCTTAACAAAAGTTATAGATCGTTTTGACCATCGGAATTTAAACCTCGATTGCCCAGAGTTTAAAGGGATAAACCCAACAACAGAAAATATAGCTAAAGTTGTTTGGGAGATTCTGCGGAAAGAATTAGACACTAAATTTGAATTAGAAGTCCAAGTTCAAGAAACGGAAAAGAATAAAGTATTGTACAAAGGAAGCTGAGAATTGAATTCAGAACTTATTGCTTTGTGAAGATTTACTTCACATAATCTTGTTTCACGACCAACATATAACGATCATCATCCAGTTTTAAATATCCCTGTTCATAGCAAAAGAAATATTGCGAACCGGTCTTTGTGGTGTAAACATTCGTATAATAATGGAAGTTAAACCCTTCTTCGGCAAGTGTTATCCCATCCAAAGTTTTCTTGCCTTCAGGATTTAAGCTCGTTAAAATTCTTCTGTTTTTTCGAAGGATATTGTTGATTCTTCGGACGTACTTATTCGCATCTTCATTGAGTTTATTGTTATACGTGTTTCTGCAATAATCCGAACAGAATCTCTGGTCCTTTCTTCCAGACAACGTCATTCCACATTCTTCACATTTTCTAACTTTCATAGGTATGCAGTTTAAGTCTAACAATGTTAACATTAATTAACAGCAAAATCAAGTCATACAGGACATATCTTTCCATTTTTGTATGTTCGATAGAATTGCACAATTATGGAAGAAAATTTAAACCCCGCTGAAGCGCTAAGGATTGTTAGCGAACAGATTAAACAAGAAATGCCAACCATCAACTTGCTAAGAAATGAAGTTGGAAAAGTAATCGTTGGTCAAACATACATGATTGATAGGTTGCTAATTGCGTTACTTGCTGATGGACACGTTCTCTTAGAAGGAGTTCCTGGACTAGCAAAAACACTGGCAATTAAAACCTTATCCGATGCTATCAATGTTGACTTTAGTAGAATTCAGTTTACACCAGATTTATTGCCTGCGGATGTTACTGGAACATTGATTTACAGTCAAAAATCTGAAAGTTTTTCTGTGAAGAAAGGACCTATTTTCTCTAACTTCGTGTTGGCTGATGAAATCAATCGTGCTCCTGCAAAAGTGCAATCAGCGTTGTTAGAGGCTATGCAAGAACGGCAAGTTACGATTGGTGACGAAACGTTTAAATTGCCGCATCCATTCTTGGTGCTTGCTACACAAAACCCGATCGAACAAGAAGGAACTTACCCGTTACCTGAGGCGCAAGTCGATCGATTTATGCTGAAAGTGTTCTTGGATTATCCAACAAAAGAAGAAGAACGTCAAATTATTCGCGCAAATGTGCAAAAGTCAGGAATGGCAAAAGCATCAAATGTCGTGTCAATTGAAGATGTTGAAAGATGTCGTTCTTTAGTGAAGCAAGTTTATTTAGACGAGAAAATTGAGCAATACATTGTCGATATTGTTTATGCAACGCGTGAACCAGAAAAATACGGACTCGGATTCTTAGAGCCGATGATTAGTGTAGGTTGTTCTCCAAGAGCAAGTATCAATCTTGCCTTGGCAGCCAAAGCGTTTGCTTTTTTACAAGGACGAGGCTTTGTAATTCCTGAAGATATTAGAGAAATTGCCCCAGACGTAATGCGTCACAGAATGGGATTAACATACGAAGCAGAAGCAGAGAATTTAACTGCTTCAGATATTGTTTCAAAAATTGTTGCTAAAGTAGAAGTACCGTAAATGGATACGAAAGAACTTCTTAAGAAAATTCGCCTCTTGGAAATAAAAACCAAAGGCCTCACCAAACATATTTTTTCTGGTGAGTATCATTCTGCCTTTAAAGGTCGAGGAATGACGTTTTCTGAAGTTCGAGATTATCATTTTGGCGATGAAGTAAGAACCATCGATTGGAATGTAACAGCAAGGTTCAACGAGCCCTATGTAAAGGTTTTTGACGAAGAAAGAGAACTCACGGTTATGCTCATTATTGATGTTTCTGGTTCTGAAAATTTCGGTTGGGAGAATAAAACTAAAAAAGATTTAGCCTTGGAATTAGCAGCTGTTCTTTCGTTTTCTGCAATTAGTAATAACGATAAAGTGGGTGCTATTTTCGTTTCTGATAAAGTAGAAAAATACATCGCTCCTGGAAAAGGAAAAAAGCATTCCTTGATTATTCTTCGAGAATTAATTGAAATTAAACCCGAAAACAAAGGAACAAATCTCAATGAGGCACTAAAATTCTTCAGAAATACGCAAAAGAAAAGAAGCATCGCCTTTGTAATCAGTGATTTTATGGACGAGAATAATTTCATGGAAGGATTGAAAGTTTCTCGCAGAAAACACGACATGGTTGCTTTGCGATTGTTGGATGAGGCAGAGCGAGAATTACCATCCATGGGAGTTGTGCAATTATTCAATGCAGAAACGGGTGCGACTTCTTGGGTAAACACCAACAGCCAAAAAGCAAAAGCCATTCACGCGAATAATTTTAAAGACTTTGATGCCAAATTAGAGAAAGAATTTAAAAAATCCGGAATTGATTATGCAAGTATTGCAACGGATGAAGATTTTATAAAACCATTGGTTAAATTGTTTCAGAATAGATGATGCAACGGTTCACATATCTACTTCTCTTTTTTCTAGCATTCAATGTTGCTAGTCAAGAATTGAAGCAAAAAGTGTCTGAATCACAGTTAGTTATCGGACAGCCTGTTGTGCTGACTTATTCCGTTTTAACAGCAAAAGAAGATACACTCTTCTTCAAAGAGAAAAACGATGTCATTGAAGCAAGGGCAATAACAAAAACAGGTGATTTATCAACTGAAGGCATTGAATTTGAAATTACTCACCCTTTTATCGATACTTTTATCTTCGATCATTCTCAAAAATATTGGGAAGGACAATATGTTATTACGGCATGGGACAGCGGATTGTTTGTGATACCTGGTGCAAGTGTTATTATCAACGATTCTACCTATCATTTTGAGGATATTGCGTTAGCTTGTTATCTCGTTGACCCAATCGACGGAATGGACATCTATGACATCAAAGAGAATTTTACAGAAATACCTGACAAACCTTTTTCAATCACAGAATTTCTTTCTGATAATTGGTGGTGGTTGCTCATCATTCTTTTTGCAATAATTGCGTTTATTTCTTATCGAAGAAAAAATACAAACGACGATTACGAAGAGGAAGAAAAACCTATTTCTTTAAAAGAAAGAACATTAATTGCCATTGAATCATTGGAACAAGCGAAACTATGGGAGAAAGATCAATTGAAAGAACATTTCGTTGAACTGTCTTACATTCTCCGTTCTTACCTAACAAGTCGATACGATGTCTCATTGCTGGAAAAAACAACCTACGAAACAAAACTTTTACTGACACAAAAAGGATTAAATCCAGAAACCGTTAATACCGTTGCACGTATTCTTTCAGAAGCAGACATGGTGAAGTTTGCCAAGTCAAAACCTGATTTAATCGCCATTTTGAGAGTTTCTACTCTTGCCAAGCAAATAGTTGCCGAAACCAGTCCGTTAGAATTTGACAATGTTGAGTAATTGGAACATACGTTTTTGGGAATACGAATATTTCGCACCAAATTGGCTGTGGCTACTCGCGCTTGTGCCAGTTGCATTATTCATTTTGTATGCACTAGAGAACAGCAGGAAAGGAGATGTTAAATATTCGCGATCAACGGCAGACCAACAGAGTATTGCTTCTCGAAGTATTCATTTATTAAGACAGGCGTTACTTTTTACCTACGGAATCATTGCTGTTCTTTTAATCATCGCGATGGCAAAACCTTATCATTGGAGTCAACACGATGATTTTAATACCGATTTTAAAGATGGAATTGACATTATTCTCGCAATGGATGTCTCACTTTCCATGATGGCACAAGATTTTCTACCGAATCGTCTCGAAGCATCGAAAAAAGTAGCAAAAGAGTTTGTTGATGGAAGAACTGGCGACAGAATAGGGTTGGTTGTCTATGCTGGAGAAGCTTATACTGCGTGTCCTGCAACATTAGATTATACCATTCTCAAAGAACAAATTGACAAAATTAGTGGCGACAGAATTGAAGGAGGAACAGCAATCGGAACAGGTTTAGGGACAGCAGTTACTCGGCTTAGGAATGACAGCATTGCTTCCAAAGTGATTATTCTCTTAACAGATGGAAGTAACAATTCCGGAGAAATTACACCCTTAGAAGCTGCAGAATTAGCCAAGGCAAAAAACATTCGTGTCTATACCATTGGTGTTGGGAGAAATGGAACGGCACCTTCTCCAGTGATTACGCCTTTCGGAGTGCAGTATCAAAATATGGCTGTCGAAATTGATGAGGTAACTTTGATGAAAATAGCAGAAACAACTAACGGACAATACTTTAGAGCAACAGACAATAAAAGTTTACAAGCCATCTATAAAGAAATTGAAAAGTTGGAAAAACGTAAAATGGAGGATCAACATTACAAATCTGAACCACCTAGCAATCCTCAAGCATTTCTAAATTGGGCATTTGTGCTATCCATTATTGTTTGGGGAATCAATCATTTAGTTTTTAGACACAGTGAGTAGCAAGAACTATACATATCGACTCAATTGGATTATTGGAGCAGTTATTCTCTTCGAGGTTATATTTTGGGGTGTTTACATTTTTGCAATTGGTTCCATTGGTGGTTCTGGAAAATCGTCGGATAGTGTGATGTATAAACACCCAGAAGTATTCAATTTAACCTTCTTAATTCCAGTTATTATTGGTGTTTATTTATTCACAATTTGGAGGTACAATCAAATTGCATCGAAATCGAATACTCGGGTTATTCAATCGTTATTGCGACCTGTTTCTACCATGAGTAGCTTTCTGAAATACTTCTTTTTTCGCAATGCTTTCGTATTCTTAATCATTGCCTTAGCACAACCTATTTACGGAAAGAAAAAAGTGTCTGGGACTTCTGAATCACTCGAATTGGTTGTTGCTCTAGATGTTTCTAACTCTATGAATACCAAAGACATATCTGAAGAAATATCGAGGCTTGACATTTCAAAACGGGCGCTCATTCAGTTGATTAACAACCTCCACGGAGAGAAAATTGGAATTGCTCTTTTTGCCAACAATGCCTTTGTACAGTTGCCATTAACGAGAGATTATTCCGCAGCAAAACTGTTTATTCAAGACATTGAGTCAAATATGATTTCAAGTCAAGGAACCAATATTTCAGAAGCACTCGAAGTATCTGTTGATATGTTCTCCAAAGAAAAAACCACAAAAGGAATTATTCTAGTGACAGATGGTGAGAATCACGAAACAAATCCGGATGAAATTCTCAAAGAAATTAAAGAGAAAAAAGTGCAGCTGAGCGTCCTCGGTATTGGAACTAAAAAGGGAGGCTTAATTCCTAAAAACCCGCACAGACCTGAACTTGGATACAAAACAAATGCCGTTGGAAAAACCATTGTTTCTAAATTGAATCCTAAATTTATTCAATCGATTGCCAGTAAAGGAGGAGGAAAGGCAAACATCAGTTCTAGTGAATTTCCAAATCTTTCAGGTTTATTAACACAAATTACTAGAATGAAACGAACGAAAATAGATAATTTAGAGTTTGATATTAAAGAAGAACGTTATCAAATACCCTTATTGATTTCAATTATCTTCTGGTTGGCTTATATTTTATGGTCAAAACAGTATGTTGGCTTTTTAGATAGGGTTGTTGGGAAGAAGTAGAAAAGTGTTAGAATTATGAATTATGAATTAATACTAAATTTTCAAAACGATAAACTTTGCGAACCTCTGTGTTTTCTTTGCGATTCTTTGTG
>JAJRQP010000293.1 GCA_024280195.1 Bacteroidota bacterium
GCTGATTCTACAGCATTAATTACAGCAGTAGCAGAAGAAAGTCCTAACGGTGTATTTATCAAAAAAATTGGAGAAGATTTAGCAAATACTTTCGAGCCAACGAGAAGAGATATTCTCTCTGCAGCAAGGAAAGTTTTACGCATGGTTAGAGATGAAAACTCAGCTTCTAAAGCTGCCCTTTCTTCATGGGTAAAAAATTCTATTGACATTAATTTCAACAGGTATAGTTCTCATTTACATTCTGAGTCAGAAAACTCTGCACTAAAAGTAAAACCTATCGCTCCAACTTATGGTGATGATGGAAGACTGGAAGATGGAAGAATTATTCTTCGAGATAATTACGATAAATTATTAGAAAACTATCCTCAAGCATTGGTTTACGGAGAAGACGCTGGAAAAATTGGCGGTGTTAACCAAACGCTTGAAGGAATGCAAGATAAATACGGAAAAACCCGTGTTGCTGACGTTGGAATTCGAGAATGCACAATTATTGGTCAAGGTATCGGGATGGCAATGCGTGGACTACGTCCTATTGCAGAAATTCAATACTTAGATTATTTGCTGTATGCAATTCAAGTAATGTCTGATGATTTAGCAACGGTTCAGTACAGAACCAAAGGTGGTCAAAAAGCTCCTTTAATCATCAGTACCAGAGGCCACCGTCTAGAAGGCGTTTGGCACAGTGGTTCTCCAATGGGAATGATTATTAATTCTATTCGAGGAATTCACGTTTGTGTACCTAGAAACATGACTAAAGCTGCGGGATTCTACAACACCTTAATGGTTGCAGATGAACCTGCGTTAGTTATTGAGCCTTTAAATGGATACAGAACAAAAGAACCGATGCCAACAAATATTGGTGAGTTTAGAGAGCCTTTAGGAATTCCTGAGATTACCAACGAAGGAACAGATTTAACCATTGTTTCTTACGGTTCTACCTTTAATCTTTGTCAGGTTGCGGTTCAGCAATTGGCAGAATTAGAAATCTCTGTAGAATTAATTGATGTGCAGACTTTACTTCCATTTGACATCAATCACATGATTGTCGATTCACTAAAGAAAACGAATCGCTTACTAATCGTTGATGAAGATGTTAGCAGTGGAGGAACGGCATATATTTTAGACAAAATTCTAGTAGAACAGAAAGGGTATTACCACTTAGATTCTGCTCCAGAAACATTGAGTTCTAAAAATCACAGACCAGCTTATGGCTCAGATGGAGACTACTTTTCAAAGCCGAGCATCGATGATATTATAGAGAAGGTGTATGCAATGATGAATGAGGTTGATCCGGAAGGGTATCCGAGTATTTATTGAGTTTGATTCCTCGACCACAATACTATTTGATTTTTCGACACGCTGCGCAGTTGGAGTATTCGATTGGTTAGAATGAAAAATATTGAAGACTAAACTCTCAATAAAAAAGTAAGCCAAAACACTACTAAAATAAAGATTGATGAAAATATTTTCTTTCTACATCATAGTTCTCATTCTTATTGGTTGTAAAACTGATACCTCCAAAGAAGAACTTAATCCTGTTATTGAAGTTTTACCTATTCTTGACGAGAAAGAAGAAGAAGATTTAACGATGAAAAAATTTAAAGAATTAATATCTACTATAGAAAAGGGATTCTCTAGCTTCAGCCCATCGTCCGTTGATTTAAGCAAACTAACAAAAATTGACACCTCTTTTCTCAATAAATATTTAATTCAACTAGAAGTAAACAGTTTACCACAATGGAATATTTATCATGATAAATACTAACCGTTTTTTTTATATGAATGGAACGAGGGACAAGAGAATAAATATTTCACAATGATCCAAAAAGATGAGTCTTGTTGCACAACATCATATCTTTGCATTTGCGACAACAACTTTCTTCCTATTAAAATATTTTCTTTATCGTGTGATGGAGGTGACGGTGGCTGGAGTATGTATAGTTATACAGAATTAAATTCAAAGTTATCATATATGGTTTACTCAATGGAATTATTTGAAGACTGGGAATTAGACACTAACCAAGTGGTGTTTAGCACGTATAAAAATGATTCTTCCGTTATTCTAATTGATTTCTCTAATTCTGAAATTATTATTGACACTTTATTTAAACAAATAACTGACACAATAGTTTTTGACCAAGGATAATAAATCCTCAACGAACAAGTACATTCACGAAGCCATTAATTCTACATTCCACACTCAGCAACCTAAGTTACTCTCCACATCCTCCCTTCTATCTATCTATCTTTGTAAGGACTTAAAAAACAAAACATCTAAGAAACATGAATTGGACAGAATACACATCGAAGTTTGCAAGTATCCTAGACGGTACTTTCACAGAAAAGCCATATGACAATGCTGAATATATGGAATACGTTAAACTCAATAATTCACGTTTAAATCGTTGGAATAAGAAATTAGAGATTCCTGAAGATGCAATGGCAATTATTAAAAACATTGATGAACCACAAACTTGGATTCTCATTGTTGAGCATTGGTGTGGAGATGCAGCTAATTTAGCTCCCGTAATCAATAAAATTGCTGAAGCAAACGAAAACATAACCTTAGATATTCAACTAAGAGACAGCGAGCCTTTTCTTATTGAACAATACTTAACCAATGGAGGAAAATCTGTGCCTAAGTTAATTGTTAGAGATAGCAAAGGAGAAGATTTGTTTACTTGGGGCCCAAGACCAGCAGAATGTCAAGAAATGGTCATGAAAAATAAAGATGCTGATATGACAGCGCATGAGAAAAAGCATGCAATTCAACTATGGTATAACGTAGATAAAGGACAATCTGCCTTTAATGAATTAGCAACCTTGATTTCAGAAACAACGAAAGTAGAAGCATAAATTATTAGAGTATTCTATCAAAAAAATAGAATACTCCTTTTACTTTCTTAAATCAATAGAATGAAACTCTTTGGTCAACTCAATGTATTCGTCAGAATAAGAATTATCTAGTTTCCTCACAACCATTTCGTTTTCTTCATGGAGAATTACAGAACGATTAAAGCAAAGAACAACGCGATTCACCTCTTTGTTAGACTTTCCTTTAATAGAATAAATAGTCTTTACGAACAAGTTGTTCGACGCTCCTAATGAAATCCATTTATCTTGCTCAGAAAATGGGATGATTACCCAAAATTCTCCCTCAACAGAAAGCAATGAATTAACTTTCTTCAAAATCACTGAAGAAGGTAAACTATCTTCATGCCGAGCTTGCGCTTTTCGACTATCTTCATTTAAGTTAGTCGTTGCATAGTATGGTGGATTAGAGAAAATCAAGTCGTATTTATTCTCCTTATTAAAATTATCAAAATCCTCTTGAAAAACGGACAATCTATCTAACCAAGACGAGTTCTTAAAATTCAATGCGCATTCTTCTGCCGCTAACTCATCTATCTCAACTGCATCAATTTGAATTGTAGGATTCAGTTGTGCAACCATTAAAGAAAGAACGCCCGTTCCTGCTCCAATATCTAAACCTCTTTTTTTTTTTGATGAATCAATCAATGCTCCCAATATCATTGCATCCGTTCCGACTTTCATCGCGGAAGCAGATTGTCTGACTGAGAAATGTTTGAAATGGAACATCTTTGAGTGTGGAGTGATAAGTGATAAGTGATAAGTGATAAGTGATAAGTGATATAATGTTATAGTTGATAATAAAGTTACGTGAGCAATGATTGAGGGAATGCTTCTATTTTTAATTACTCATTGCTAATTACTCATTATTAATTATTAATTATTAATTCTCACAAGTCGAGATACATTTCAACGAGTCCTTCTGGCGCAGAAATGTGCAATTCTTTTTTAGATCTATCTACTTTCTTAACTAGTCCTTTTAATAACGGGACAAGAATTTCTTTCTCGTCCTTAAGGATCTGCAACAACGGATTTACTTTCAAATCAATAACTTGTTCTACGGTTCCAATGTTTCCGTTTTTCTCATCTATAACTGTAAAACCGACAATTTCATGGTCGTAAAAATTAATTCCTTTTAATTCAGGAAGAATTTGAGCAGGTAAATAAACATCTTTTCGAAGCAATAATTTTGCAGCATCCTCATCTGTTACTCCTTCCAATTTCACTGCTGCGAAACCTTTGTTCTTCAACTTCAAAGAGTCAATAAAGAAAGGAGTTAAATTATTATCAATGTCCACAAAAATTGCATCTAGACTAGTGTAGTCTTCTGGATTTGTAACATCTAAAAAAAGGGAGATTTCACCTTTGTATCCGTACAATTTAGCAACATGTCCTAAATGAAAACAATCTTGTTTATTCATAATTGATGGTAAAAAAATAGCGTTTCACTGCCAAAGCAATGAAACGCTAAAAAATGTATTAAACAAATAATTACTCAGCAGCTGGTTCTTCTCCTTTTGGAGCTTCTTCCGTTTTTACTTCTGGTGCTGCTGCTTCAACAGGTGCTTCTGGAGCAACCTCTTCTACTGTTTCAGTAGCTGTTTCAACAACCTCTTCAGTTGCTTCTGCAGCTGGAGCCTCAACTTCTGGAGCTGCTTCAACTGGAGTATTCTTCGCTTCTATTTCTTTTGCTCTTGCAGCATTCACTTCTGCTTCTGCTTTTAACGCATCTGCTTTTGCTTTTGCAGCAGTCTTATCAAGACCACTTGCTTTTGCAGCAATTTTTGAATCTTTTTCTTCTAACCACTTTGCAAATTTCTCTTCAACTTGCGCATCAGTTAAGGCACCTTTTGCCACACCTTTAATTAAGTGATTTTTGTACAAAATACCTTTATAAGATAATAATGCTCTCGCAGTATCAGTCATTTCAGCTCCAACTTGTACCCAACTTAATGTTCTCTCGAAATTAATCTCGATAGTCGCTGGATTTGTGTTTGGATTGTACGTTCCTAATTTCTCAATGAACTTACCGTCTCTTGGTGCTCTTGTGTCTGCTGCTACAATGTGGTAAAATGCTCTTGATTTCTTACCGTGTCTTTGCAATCTAATTTTAGTTGCCATAATGTGTTTACAGTTTGAGGTGCTAAACCTCTATTTATAAAATAATTTAATCCCATCTTCCCGAGACAGGAGCGCAAAGATACAATAATCTTAGTTAGATAATAATTTTTAAGCCTATTCTTTTTCGGAAGAAACAATTAAAGAACTAATTCATCCTCATTTATATCAATAACAGCAAAATAAACCGTTCATCATTTCGTGTTTGCAATTCCGTCAAAATTAGGTTAATTTCACAAACTTAATAACTACAACATACTTTATTGTCGATGCAAAAAATTCTTTTTCTACTTCTGATTTTACCATTACAACTTTTTAGTCAAGGCTACCAAGTTAACTTGCAAGGACAAGTTTCTCAAGGAATGGGAGGCGCAGGTTCTGCTCTAATGCAAGATGGTTCTGCTTTATTTTTCAATCCAGGAGGAGCATCCTTTATTCATAAGAATGAAATTAGTTTAAACCTCACGCCAACTTTTGGAAATAGTACTTTTTTAGAAAACAATACCAATTCGATTGCACACACAACTTCACCTGTTGGAACACCATTCTCTGCTTATGGAATTTTTCAAATTAAAGACAGTAGTAAGCTAAAGTTAGGAATGGCCATCTATACTCCATTTGGTTCTACTGTAGAATGGGAAGATGAATGGGCCGGAAGATTTGCTTTAACTCGTCTAAAACTATTATCTATATTTTTTCAACCAACTGTGAGTTATCGATTAACTGATAAAATTGGAATTGGAGCAGGATTCATTTATAGTTATGGAAAAGTAAATCTGCAAAAAGACTTGCCAATTCAAGATGCAAACGGAGAATACGGTCATGCAGAATTAGATGGTTCTGGAAATGGTATCGGATTCAATGTTGGCTTATTTCTTGACCTGACGAAACATGTAAACTTTGCAATTACTTATCGATCAAAAATCGATATGAAAGTAGACAAAGGCACCGCAACGTTTACAGTGCCTAGTTCTTTGGAAGATAAATTCCCTTCAGGAAATTTCAGTTCTTCTCTTCCTCTCCCGTCAGTCTTTACTTTTGGATTAGGAATCACCCCAAATGACAAGCTATCCATTGCTTTTGATGGAAACTATACTGACTGGACTGCTTACGACACTCTTTCTTTTGATTATGAAAACAATACAGAATCTCTTGATGATACAAAATCACCAAGGAAGTATGTTGGCTCAATTGCTGCAAGATTAGGCGTACAATATAAAGCAACTGATAAAATAACTGGTCGAGTTGGCTTCACTTATGCATTGTCCCCTGTAATTGATCGATATATCACTCCTGAAACACCTGATGCTAATCGACTAAACTGGACAATTGGAATGGGGTATAAAATTTCAGATCAATTTTCAGTAGATGCTTCTCTCCTATTTACACAATTCAAAAGGGAGGCCACCAATGAAGAAACGGGTCTGAGTGGAACATACAAAACCCGCGTTTGGGCGCCAGGTATTCAAATCAATTATACATTGAAATAAATTATGAAGAATAGTATTTATTTAATCGCTGCAATTTCACTTATAACGATTAGTTGTAAGCCTAAATTTGAAATTGAAGATCCAAGTTTTGGTGAAATGAATCCTTCTAGCTATGTAGCATTAGGAGGGTCAAGTACTTCCGGGTATTCTGACGGCGCTTACCATCTTAATGGACAAGAAAATTCTTATGTAGCGATTTTGGCTAAACAATTTGAAGAAGTCGCTGCAACATCTTTTATTCAACCATTGGCTAGTGCTACTGGAATTAACTTGGATGGAAATTCTCGTTTAATAATGGGATACAAAACGGATTGCAAAGGAGTCAATTCACTTTCTCCAGTGAGAGTTGCTATCAATGGTGATAACACAATTCTTGGAGCAAACATTTATTCTTCTGGTCCTTTTAATAATATAGGTGTCCCAGATTTAGACATTACGAAAATCAATACACCTGGTTATGGTAACTCTGCTAGTGGAACAGGTAATTACAATGAGTTCTATTCTAGAATTACTTCTGATGAAATTAACGGAACTGTTTTAGGAGATGCTCTTGCTCAAAACCCAACCTTCTTTACAGTTAGACTTGGAGAACAAGACATTCTTAACTATGCTACAAGTGGAGGAACACAAGCGATGCCTTTAACAAATGGTGCTACTGGATCTGGTTTTGACGGAAGCCTCGACGAAGTACTATCAGCGATGAGCGGTACAGGCGCAAAAGGAGTGATTGCAACTGTACCAAACGTGGTCGACTTTCCATTTTTTAACACAATTCCTTTTGATGGATTAGTACTAGACGCTTCACAGGTGACAACATTGAACGCTGTATTTAATGGAACAGGCGTCTCCTTTCAAGTGGGGAAAAATCCATTTATTATGTTAGACCCTAATTCACCTCCTTCGTTTGTAAGACAAATGTTACCAGGAGAAAAAATCCTTCTATCAATACCTCTAGATTCTGTTAAATGTTTAGGTATGGGGACCATAAACCCATTTTCAGACAAATATATTTTAACACTAGAAGAAATTGATAGCATTCAAACAAAAACCAACGAATACAACACAATCATTAGACAACAAGCAGGAAACTATGGAATAGCTGTAGTAGATTTAGCAGAGCTCTATTCTTCCTTAAAAGCGGGTACAGTTTACAACGGAATTTCATTAAGTACTGAATTTGTTTCAGGAGGTGCATTCTCTTTAGATGGGCTAAACTTGAATCCTAGAGGGCAGTCTATGGTTGCAAATCAATTTTTAGAAGTAATCAACAAAACATTTAATGCTAATATACCTTTTGCAAGTTCAATTAAATATCCTGGAATTATATTTCCTTAATCTTAAAAAATAAATACTATGAAAAAACTTTACATTATCGCATTATCATTAGCAATCACTTCTGCATCATATAGCCAATGTGCTGGCGGAAGATATTCATCTGACGTTTTTGCAGGAGTCACTGTTACAAGTGATATTAACTATGGTGCTAATACAAGCAGTACAGGTGCTAATACTCAACTTGATCTAGACTTTTACGAACCAACTGGAGATACCGAAACTGCTCGCCCATTAATTATTTGGGCTCACGGAGGTAGCTTTATCTTTGGCTCAAAAACAGATGCTGATGTAGTAACATTAGGAAATGCTTTTGCTAAAAAAGGGTTTGCTTTTGCATCTATCGATTACCGACTTGGAATCTCATTTCCTATTACAGCAACAAAAGCTACCGAGGCAGTTGTAAGAGCAGTTCAAGACATGAAAGCGGCAATCCGTTTTTTCTACAAAGACAGAGCAACAACAGATACATACAAAATTGATACAACCCAAATATTCATTGCTGGAACATCTGCGGGAGGAATTACAGCTATTAACCTTGCTTATTTAGATAAAGAATGTGAAATACTTGAATTTATTTCATCTGCTAGTTTAACGAGCCTTGGTGGAATTGAAGGTAACAGTGGGAATGCAGGTTATTCAACAGATATTGTTGGAACGATTGGCCTTGCAGGTGCACTTGCTAGTTATGGTTGGATGGAGCCTGGAGATGCTCCAATTTGTATGACTCACGGAACAGACGATGCAACGGTGAACTACAGCAGAGGGATGGTTAACGTTATTGGAATTGATATCATGGAACTTGATGGTAGTAGAATGATCGATGAGCATGCAAATGCAATTGGTGTTCAAAGTAACTTCTATACTCATCTTGGTGCAGGACACGTTCCTCATACTTCTTCTGCAGCATACATGGATACGACAATTAACTTTGTGAGAGATTTCTTAATCGATATCATGGGATGTACTGATGCTGCTTTACAACCGGAGAATGCTCCATTTGGAACAGCAACACTTTATCCAATTACGTATTGTGGAGGACCATTGTCTTTAGAAGAAAACACATTTGATAATGTGAAGACAATTTATCCTAATCCAGCAAAAACAATCTTAACAATCTCTTTTAACGATTCTGAAAGTGAAAAAGAAATCGTTTTGTTAGATTTATCAGGAAGAATCATTGCTAATTACCAAACGAATATGGAAAGCTTAACGATTCAAAGAGGTGATTTAAACTCTGGAACGTATTTCATTCGAGCAACAATCAATGGAGTTGTTAGTTCTTCAAAAATAATTTTTGAATAGAAAAATTAGATAGTATCTTTAAAGCCCTTTGTAAATTTACAAAGGGCTTTTTTTTATAATTATGACGTTAAAAGAATTACATACGAAAGAAGAGATGCTCCAAAACTTCAACCTACTGAAAGAAGTTTATCCTTCTCTTACACTTGAAGAATACTCTTTAGAATTAGACGAAATGCTGTTACACAATTATGGACAGGTTGGATGCTTCGAAGATGAAATTTGTGTAGGAATGACTGGTTATTGGATTGGCACAAAGTTATGGTGCGGAAAATACATGGAGCTCGACAATGTTGTAGTTGCAGAGAATCACCAAGGAAAAGGAGTTGGTCAAAAACTATTCGCTTACATGGAGGAGAAGGCTAAAGAAAATGATTGTCACATGCTAGCACTCGATTCTTATTCTGATAATTTTAAAGCACATAAATTCTTCTACCAGCAAGGATATATTCCAAGAGGCTTTCATTTCATTAACATCATTAAGAAAGATGGTATTCGTTAAGTTCACTCAATAGTTACTACGTATTAACCATTATAAGTAATTCTTTAGGTCTTATATTTCATCTAAGAATAGAAAATCCATATATTAGCACGAACTAGAAAATTAAACTCATGAAAAAACTCAATAGAACAACTTTACTAACAAGCCTTGCATTAATGCTTGTTACTTCCATTAGTTATTCTCAAATAGAGAATGAACAAAGCGACCAATGCAGAAACAGAGACAAATCAGGTATGTTTCAGACGAAAAGTAATTCTTTAAATATTTCTCAAATTGCAGAAACAGAAAAATACGATGTTCATTTCTACGCAATAGATATCGCTATGAATAATTTAGTAACTGACGTTGCTGGAAATGCAGAAATTCATGGGGTTGCTGTTCAAAATTTAGATTCAGTACTGTTTGAACTATTTTCAACAATGACAATAACAGATATTCGGTTAAATGGAGCAACAACTCCTTTCTCCAGAAACGGATCTGCAGTTAAAGTTCCTGTAAACATAACAACTGGTCAACCTTTTGTTCTTTCAATAGACTACAACGGAACACCACCAACAGGAGCTACAAACCCACTTGGTGGTTCAGGCATGAGTAATGCAACTTCTGGATCATGGGGCAACCAAGCAACTTGGTCATTGTCAGAATCATTTGCTGCTTATGAATGGTGGCCTTGTAAACAATCTTTAACTGACAAAGCTGATAGTTGCTCTGTGAAAATTACTGTCCCAAGTACTTGTAAAGCAGGGTCAAATGGTATTCTAGAAAATGTATTTGATCTAGGAAACGGAACAACGCGCTACGAATGGATGCACAAACACCCAATTGATTATTATCTCATTTCAGTAGCCGTTGCAGAATATATTGAATACAATGTGTTCGCAAACCCAGTTGGCGCTCCAGGACCTGTTTTAATTCAAAATTTCATTTATGACAATCCAGCAACGTTGACAAATTTTCAAAATGACATTGATGAAACCGTTGATTTTATGGAACTTTTTGCCAACTTATACGGACCTTATCCTTTTGATGATGAGAAATACGGACACTGTATGGTTCCTCTTGGCGGAGGAATGGAACACCAAACAATGACAAC